>JBLMVP010000328.1:0-10219 GCA_050256755.1 Sphingobacteriales bacterium
CACCCATATCCATACCGGGAACAGTTTCGTTTTTCATTTTTATTTTGACAATAAAAGTTGCGCAGCTTCTTTATCGAGGTGAATATGTACACTGGGATGATTGCGTAATAAACTGCCGGGAACTTTTTCCGAAATCTCTCCTTCCAAAACCTGCTTTGCAACAGCAGCCTTTTTAGCTCCGTTTACAAGCAAGATAATATGTTTCGATTCCAGCAATGTTGCAAGTCCTAAAGTGATACCGGTTGTTAATGGTTGCTCTTTCTTAAAATATTTCTGTCCTATTTGTTGTGTTAAAGGATCGAGTTTACTGATATGAGAACGGGTAGTGATGGAAGTACCGGGTTCATTCATACCGATATGTCCGTTCATTCCCAGCCCAAGAATAGCGACATCAATACCACCCCGCTTTTGAATAAAGCTTTCAATTCGCTGGCATTCTGCCTCTGGATCATCAGCTCTTCCGTCAAAGAAAATAATCTTGTCATCTTTCACTTTCAGCGGATCAAACAACTGGTTATTTACATGAAAACGGCAACTGCCTTCGTCATCACCGTTCAAACCACTCCATTCATCTAATCCCAAAAAACACCAATCAGAAATATCTATTTCTTTGTTGTTTGTTCTTTCAACGATGGATTCATACAGTCCGGCTGGTGTATCGCCTGATGCTGTACAAACAACTGGATTTGATTTTCCCTTAACCATTTGTATCAAATCATCAGCGGCTTGTTTGGAAAGCTCATTATAATCACGGGCAATATAAATTTTCATTATTTCTTTTTAAAAAATTATTAATCAAATACCAGATTCAGGATTTTTCATCCAAATTTCACACCTCAGGAAACAGGATGTTTTCTTGATTTTTTTTTTACCATTCAGTGTATAAACTGCTATTACTTCGTTCACCTGCTACTAACTAATGATAGCATTCATAGCAAATACAGCTTAGAAAGCCAGCACTGAAATGGTGACTTTTATTTCCTGTACAGCAAGTTATATAATGAGTTTTTAAGGTACCTGTTTTTTGAAAGCAAAATCGTATAATACCCATATTTAAATTTGATTTTTTTTAAAATACTCTCTCATCCGAACCTCCATCGGTTGTTTAATAAGTATCTTTACTTTACCCGAAAATAAGCTCAAATGACACGATTGTTTCTGTCCTATCGGTTCTGTTTAATTGGCTTTTTATTATTTTTCGTTTTAACTACCCAGGCCCAACATAAAACGATTGACCAGAAAGTTGATTCTGTATTACGCCTGATGACTTTGGATGAAAAAATTGGGCAAATGAATCAATACAATGGTGATTGGGAAGCAACAGGACCTATTACCAAAGATGGAGATAAGCAAAATCAAATACGTAAGGGAATGGTTGGGTCTATGTTGAATGTTACAGGTGTTGATCACACAAGGACCTTACAGGAAATTGCGATGCAATCAAGATTAAAAATTCCTTTATTATTCGGGCAGGATGTCATTCATGGCTACAGAACAATATTTCCTATTCCATTGGCTGAAGCAGCAAGCTGGGATTTAGAGGCTATTGAAAAATCTGCCAGAATTGCTGCAACAGAAGCATCAGCAGCAGGTGTGCACTGGACATTTGCACCAATGGTTGATATTGCCCGTGATCCAAGATGGGGAAGAGTGATGGAAGGCGCTGGCGAAGACACTTATCTCGGTTCTAAGATCGCAACAGCAAGAGTAAAAGGTTTCCAGGGAAAAGGTTTGGGCAATACCGATGCAGTGATGGCCTGTGCCAAACATTTTGCTGCGTATGGTGCAGCCGTTGGGGGAAGAGATTACAATAGTGTTGACATGAGTTTGCGTCAGTTGCATGAAGTTTATTTACCTCCATTTAAAGCAGCAGCAGATGCAGGTGTGGCAACGTTTATGAATTCATTTAACGATTTGAATGGTGTTCCCGCAACTGGCAACAGTTATTTACAAAGAACTATTTTAAAAGGTCAATGGAAATTTAAAGGTTTTGTGGTGAGTGACTGGGGTAGCGTGGGTGAAATGATTAATCATGGTTATGTAAAAGATAATTACGAAGCAGCTCTCTCCGCTTCAACTGCCGGAAGTGACATGGATATGGAAAGCAGAAGCTATATCCAAAATTTATCCAAACTGGTGAAAGAAGGGAAAGTAAAAATGTCTGTGATTGATGATGCAGTAAGAAGAATTTTAAAAAAGAAATTTGAACTCGGCTTATTTGATGACCCATTTAAATTCTGTAATAAAGAAAGAGAACAGCAACAATGGAACAATACAGAACATTTGAAAGTTGAAAGAGACATGGCCAGGAAAAGTATTGTGTTACTTAAGAATGAAAAACAATTATTACCATTACCCAAACAAACAAAAACGATTGCATTAATTGGCCCGTTTATAAAAGCAGTGAGAGATAATCTTGGTTTCTGGAGTTATGACTGGGCTGATGATTCTGCAAGAATTGTTTCTGTATGGGATGGAATAAAAAATAAAGTCAGTAGCGGCACGAAAGTTCTGTATGCACAAGGTTGCAATATTAATGACAGCTCACAATCAGGCTTTGCTGAAGCAATAGAAACAGCAAAGCAGGCAGATGTAGTAATTATACAAGTGGGAGAAGCAAGAGATATGAGTGGTGAAGCTAAAAGCCGGAGTAATATTCATTTGCCCGGTGTACAGGAAGAATTGATTAAAGCTATTCAATCCACAGGCAAACCTGTTGTAGTAATGATAAATGCAGGAAGGCCATTAATCTTTAACTGGACAGCAGATAATGTTCCCGCCATTTTATATACCTGGTGGTTAGGCACTGAAGCAGGTAATGCTATTGCTGATGTTTTGTTTGGCGATTATAACCCATCAGGCAAATTACCAATGAGTTTCCCTTTAACTGAAGGACAAATTCCTGTTTATTATAATCATTATAGCACAGGCCGCCCTGCGCTGGATGATAATGACCGGTTTTATCGTTCTGCCTATATTGATTTATCTCTCTATCCTAAATTTTCTTTTGGTTATGGATTAAGTTATTCTCTATTTGAGTATAGTGATATAAAATTGAAGAGTAATATCATCTCGTTTAAAGATAAACTCGAAGCAAGTATTACAATAAAAAATACCGGCAACTATGATGGGGAAGAAACTGTTCAGCTTTATATAAGAGATTTAGTGGGAAGCGTAGTTAGACCGGTTAAAGAGCTCAAATCTTTTCAAAAAGTATTTCTCAAAAAAGGTGAATCAAAAGAAATTAAATTTTCCCTTGCTGTGAATGATTTGAAATTTTACAATGATAAGCTTCAGCTAATTGCCGAGCCCGGAGATTTTAAACTATTCATAGGCACTAACAGCCGTGATGTTAAAGAGGCGCTATTTACTTTAAAATAAAGCAAACATGAAAAACATTCAAACAAAGAAAAAAATAATAACCGTACTTTCTGTCTGTTTGTTAGTTGCCATACTTCTTGCCTGCTCCAAAAAAACAACCAGCAGTAACGGAAGCAGCAATCCTCCTCCCCCACCACCGGTAACAACAAACGATATGGATTTTTGGTTAACTAAAGGTGACCAGACTGCATTATTACAAAAGCAAACAGGAACACTTTCCTTTGGCACTGCTGGCAATAATTATCCAACAATAGAAGTAGATACTACTCAAACCTATCAAACTGTTGAGGGTTTTGGTTATTCCTTAACAGGAGGCAGTGCATATGTTATCAATAAATTACCTGCAGCAGATAAATCTAACCTGCTGAAAGAGTTGTTTGGAAGCGATAATAATTCTATCAGCATAAGTTATCTCCGCATCAGCATTGGCGCTTCGGATTTAGATGCTGCTGTATTCAGTTATGATGATATGCCTGCGGGGCAAACGGATGTAACACTTACTAATTTCAGTCTCAATCATGATAAAACAGATTTAATTCCATTGCTCAAAGAAATAATTGCCATCAATCCTTCCATAAAAATACTTGGCTCACCCTGGAGTCCGCCTGTATGGATGAAAGATAACGGAAGTTCTGTTGGAGGAAGTTTACAAACACAATATTACAGTGCCTATGCTCAATACTTTGTAAAGTATATTCAGCTGATGAAAGCAGAGGGAATTACTATTGATGCTATTACTCCACAAAATGAACCATTGTATGGCGGCAATAATCCAAGCATGATTATGACTGCAGTACAGCAGGCAGATTTTATCAAAAATAATCTTGGCCCTGCTTTTCAAACAGCAGGTATCACAACAAAAATTATCACTTACGATCATAATTGCGATCATCCCGATTATCCTTTAACTGTATTAAATGATGCCGCTGCAAGACAATATGTAAGCGGATCTGCTTTTCATTTATATGCGGGAGATATCAGTGCATTGAGTACAGTTCATAATTCCTATCCTGATAAGGGATTATATTTTACTGAACAGTGGACAGGATCTAAAGAAAGCTTTGATGGCAACTTAAAATGGCATACTAAAAACGTTGTTATTGGTTCTATGCGCAACTGGAGCCGCGTAGCTTTGGAATGGAACCTGGCAAATGATCCCACATTTTCACCACATACACCGGGCGGTTGTACGGAATGTAAGGGGGCATTAACCATCGGTACAACTGTTGCCCGGAATGAATCTTATTATATCATTGCACATGCTTCTAAATTTGTTCCACCGGGCTCTGTTCGTATTGCCAGTGATATTACCAGCAATTTGCACAGCGTAGCTTTTAAAACTCCATCAGGTAAAAAAGTGCTGATAGTGGAAAATGATAACACTACTGCTCCATTATTTAACATCAGGTTTAATAATAAATGGGTAACCACTTCGCTTCCTGCCGGAGCGGTGGGTACTTTCGTTTGGAAATAAAAAAATCTAAATCAAATACAATGAAAAAAGTTCTTCTGGCTGGATTTATTATTTCATTAATAAGTTGTAATCAGCAAGCTGGAAAAGACAATTCAGCCACTTCAGGAAAGGCATTTTCAACGGATGGTAAAAAAGTGGTTGTATACACGACTGCCGATAGCAGTAATGATCGCATTACCGCCACTGATACCGTTTCATTTACTGAAATGGGTCAGCCTTTGGAAACACAGTTATGTGTATTTGTTGATCCTAATAAAACCTATCAAACATTTTTAGGAATTGGTGGCGCCATTACCGATGCTTCTGCAGAAATATTTGCGCAGCTTCCAAAAGAAAAACAACAGGAGTTTTTAGATGCTTATTATAATCCTGAAAAAGGTATTGGTTACTCACTGGCAAGAACCAATATTCACAGTTGTGATTTCAGCAGCGATACTTATACCTACATAGCTGAAGGAGATAAGGAATTAAAAACTTTTTCAATTGACCACGATAAAAAATTTCGTATCCCGTTAATCAGGCAGGCAACTGCTGCAGCAGGAGGAAAACTTACTTTATTTGCAAGTCCATGGAGTACGCCGGGATGGATGAAAACAAACAATGATATACTGCACGGCGGAAAATTAAAACAGGAATTTTATGATGCATGGGCACATTATTATACAAAATTTATTAAAGCTTATGAAGCAGAAGGAATGCCGGTATGGGGAATTTCTGTACAAAATGAACCAATGGCAACGCAGCGATGGGAAAGTTGTATTTACTCAGCCGAAGAAGAAAGAGATTTTCTGAAGAATAATTTAGGTCCAACAATGGAAAAAGAAGGATTGGGTTCTAAAAAAATAATTGTGTGGGATCATAACCGTGATTTAATGTATCAAAGGGCAAAAACATATTTTGATGACCCTGAAGCTTCCAAATATGCATGGGGTATTGGTTTTCACTGGTACGAAAGCTGGAGCGGCGGGCAACCTATGTTTGATAATGTTAGAAAAGTGCATGAAACGTATCCCGGTAAAAATATAATATTCACCGAAGGCTGTAATGAAAAGTTTGATAGTTCTAAATATTTTTATTGGCCTTTGGGTGAAAGATATGGCCGTTCAATGATTAACGATTTCAATAATGGAACAGTTGGGTGGTGCGACTGGAATATATTGCTGGATCAAACAGGCGGGCCTAATCATGTACAAAACTTCTGTTTTGCTCCTGTACATGCAGATACAAGAACAGGGCAACTCATTTACACTAATGCCTATTATTATATTGGACATTTCTCAAAATTCATTAAGCCCGGTGCGAAAAGGATTCAAACTTCACCAAGCCGCAGCCAATTAATTTCTACGGCCTTTATTAATGAGGATGGAAAAATTGCCGTAGTAGTAATGAATGATACCAATCAAAAACTTCCTTATTATTTATGGATTGACGGCAAGGCGGCAGAAGTAACCAGCTTGCCTCACTCTATTGCAACATTGGTGTTTTAAACATGAGTATAATCAACGATAGAATTGAATGATATCAGGCTTTTTATAAGAGTGAAATACACCACCCGTCAAATAAAAAACAGGTGCACAAAATGTTAACTTTTGTGCACTTTTCTTTTTGTTTACTAACAAACTTGTCATAACTTAATGGTGTCAATAAAAAGATAAGTTCTTTTATTTTCTAACTAAAATTTAAAGCCATGGTTCAAGCTCCAGACATCGCACAGCTGTCGCAAGACTGCCACAGCTGGCGGGAACAACTGCGGAATAACCGCAGTGAAATTGGTGAACTCAAACACCGCCTGCAGGAAGTAGCAGCAAATAATCCCCCTAGAGAACTCCTCACCGACGTAGAACATTACCACAACCAATTCTACATTCAACTCATCAACATTCACGATTTAAAACATGCCATTAAAGATTATGAACATAATCTCCGTGGGAAAGCTGTTAATGATGAAGTAATTGGTCAGCATGATCGTTTACACCAGGAGTATCAAAACCTGGAACATATTATATCAGACCTGAGAACTGACTTTCACGTTTTTCTGTCGCGAACGTCTTAACAATTTTTTTCTCTCTTATCATATTTCGCTTACCCTGCAATTTCTAACCCGCACAAATTCTGCATTGTAAATGTATTGGCAGTTCGCTGCTGATATAAATTTTATTCACTATTAAAAATTATTGTCATGGCTGAATTTGATACCTCACACGTAAAAAATATAGTCTTGCTGGGCCACACCGGCTGCGGTAAGACCACCTTAGCGGAATGCATGCTTTATGAAGCCGGTATAATTAACCGCCGCGGTTCCGTTAATGAAAAAAATACAACTGGTGATTACCACGAACTGGAACAGGAAAGAGGTAACACCATCCTCTCCAAATTACTCCACAGCAAATGGCGGGGCTATAAAATAAATATTATTGACACACCCGGTTATGATGATTTTGTGGGAGAAGTATTATCCGCTTTAAGAGTAGCTGATACAGGAGTGATGCTGATTAATGCAGCGTCCGGCGTAGAAGTTGGAACGGATATCATCTGGCAATACACCGAGAAGTTTAAAACACCAATGATTTTTGCACTGAATAAATTAGATGATGATAATGCTGACTTTGACAAAACAGTGAGAGAAACAAAAAATCATTTCGGTACCAATGTGGTAGTGGTGCAATATCCTCGCCAGGTTGGCTCCGGTTTTCATGAAATTATTGATGTATTGAGGATGACGATGTATAAGTTCAGGGATAACGGGGGAAAACCGGAAAAACTTCCCATACCCGATGAAGAAAAAGAAAAAGCAGATACCCTTCATAAGGAATTAATTGAAGCTATTGCCAGCAATGATGAAAGCCTGATGGAAAAATATTTTGATAAAGGTGAGTTAGATGAAGATGAAATGAAAGAGGGAATGAAGAAGGCGATGATTAATCATGATTTGTTTCCGTTATTCTGTTTAAGCGCCGAAAGAAATATGGGTAGTGGCCGTTTAATGGGCTTTATTGATAATGTATGCCCAAGTGCCAATGAAATGCCTCCTCAAAAAACAAAAGAAGGAGATGCATTGGCATGCGACGCCAACGAGCCTGCCTGCATTTTTATTTACAAAACAGTAAGTGAACCACATGTGGGTGAGTTATCCTTCTTTAAAGTTTATTCCGGTACTGTTAAAGTCGGAATGGAATTGGTAAACGAAAGCACCAATACTTCTGAAAAAATAAACCAGTTGTTTACCGTTGAAGGAAATAAAAGAACGCCGGTAAATGAATTGGTAGCAGGCGATATAGGCGCTACTTTAAAATTACGCAACACACATGTTAATAATACACTTCATATAAAAGGAAAGAATATAGAACTGCCTCCTATTGAATTTCCACCACCAAATATGAGTGTGGCTATTGAATCCACTCAAAAAGGTGATGAAGAAAAATTATCACAGGCTCTTCACCAGTTAAGGGAAGAGGACCCAACAGTAATTGTAGAAGTTTCCCAGGAATTAAAACAAACAATCATCTATTGCCAGGGCGATATGCACCTTGCAGTTATAAAATGGAAAATAGAACACCTCCAAAAAATACAGGTGAAATTTACAAAAACACGAATCCCCTATAGGGAAACCATTCGCAAAATGGCTGAATCATCATACCGTCATAAAAAACAATCAGGTGGAGCCGGACAGTTTGGAGAAGTGTTTATGCGGATTGAACCATGGTATGAAGGCATGCCCGATCCAAAAGGCCTGAATGTTCGTGCCCGTGATGAATATCCATTAGACTGGGGCGGTAAATTAGTTTTCTTCAACTGTATTGTTGGCGGAGCTATTGACACCCGTTTTCTTCCATCTATCTTAAAAGGGGTAATGGAAAAAATGCAGGAAGGCCCACTCACCGGTTCTTATGTACGTGATGTAAGGGTTTGTGTATATGATGGAAAGATGCATCCTGTTGACAGTAATGATATCTCCTTTAAAATTGCCGGGCTGCAGGCTTTCCGCCAGGCATTCCAGCAGGCAGACCCTCAATTACTTGAACCTATATACCAGGTGGAAGTATTAAGCCCCGACGATTTAACAGGTTCTGTGATGGGTGACTTGCAGACAAGAAGGGGCATTGTGGAGGGGATGAACAGTGAGGGACATTTTTCAAAAATAAGTGCCCGTGTCCCATTGGCGGAGTTAAGTGACTATTGTTCAACTTTACGTTCACTTACACAAGGCAGGGCTAAATTTAAAATGACCTTTGCAGAATATGCACCTGTTCCTTTTGACATACAAAGGAAGCTGGTGGATGAATATAGCAAAACGTCGAAAGACGAAGCAATACTTGCTTAAAAGAAAAAGCGGAGAAAATTTCTCCGCTTTTTTATTTTTTATTGATAATTATTATTTTGTTATAAAGTTAAACATAGTCTCTGCTACCAGTTCGTTTCCCTTTGCATTGAGATGAACACCATCATTCGTAAGCATACCAAAAATCTTATTTTCTTTATTATTTTGCTGCTCATAATACATGAATAATTTTCTCAGGTCGCACAAACCACATTTATATTGCATTGCCAGCTGGCGTATAATAGTAGAATATAAATCAAGATCTTCATCCTGCTGATTGCTGTTATCATATTTTTCTCCAATAACAGCAGGTGTTGCAAGTAGTACTGAAATATTTTGTGTCTGTAATTTTTTTATGATGGCGGTATAAAATTTTGCAAATTTATCTGCATCCGTTCCGGTACCCATAGATAATTTATGCCATACATCATTTACTCCAATCCATATCACTACAATATCAGGTTTCTTTGCCAACACATCCTCCTCCAGTCGCAAATACAAATCATATACTTTATTGCCGCTGATACCCGAACCAATCAACTCAAAATTCTCTGACTTATTTTTTTCTGCCAATATTTTATTCATCAAATCAATATAACCACCGGGCTCCACTCCCAACTGGGTTATAGAGTCACCAAAAAAAATCACTTTTTTCTTTTTACCAGTCATACAGCCAACTATTGTGAATATTGAAATGGTTAAAATTACAGCAGCAACTACTTTTTTCATAAAATGAATTTACAAAAGCATCACCTTTATTGAGTAACTAAATTAAATTGAAAGTAATCAAAATCAGAAAAGCTTTGGGCTGGTTATATAAAAATGAACAGCCAAAATATTTTTATACCCGTGGAATTTAATAACTAATAAATAAGTTCGCTTCTATCCCTGCAGAGTGTCCTTGCTGGGACGTGTAAGAGCCAGGCACCCTGCCTTTAGATTTGTATAATCAATAATACCTTCATAAATAAAAACAGCAGAGGTGAACTAAACACCCTGATAAGCACTTGGCTTATTCTTCGCATTAGTCCTCTGCTGCTTTCTGA
>JBLMVP010000329.1:0-6120 GCA_050256755.1 Sphingobacteriales bacterium
AAACTTCTTTCGTTTGCATCAGAATAAAATGCGTAGTCGTCCTGCTCAAATCCTGCTAATTCTGTTTTGTCGAACCTTGCATAACGCAAAGCCCTGTATGCAAAAATCCTTTCATCATCAATGATATGAACTAAAATTTCTTTTATAGACCATTTTCCTTCTGCATACCGGTAGTACAGTTTATCTTCAGGAAGTGTATAAATAAACTCTTTGATTTTGTAAAAGTTATCCCACATATGCTGCAATATCATTCCGTCATCTTTTAGCAGCTCCATATAAATGGTTGAATAAGGAGGATATTCTCCTTTTTTAGGTTTTTGAATGATTCTTAATGGTATCATTTTTTAAATTTTTTTGACCAGTTTTTAGCCAGTTTTCCAATGGGTTGCAATAGTTCAAATAATTCTCTTCCAAATGTGGTGAGTGCATAGCCGTCCATTGTTCTTTCGATGATAAAAGATTCCGTCAATTCTTTAAGTCTTATGTTAAGGGTAGTGGGAGAAACAGTTTCGCAACGGCTTTGAAGTTCCCGGAAAGTGCAGGCACCATCGTTTAAATTCCAGATAATCCCCATGGCCCAGTTTCGTCCCAGTAAGTCAAACAACGCCATTATGGGTTGCCCTGATTTTGAACCCCTAACGGGTCCCCCTGGAATAGGTAAAGCCATATAATTTAATTTTAACCAAAGCTACAATAAAAGTAGCAATGCTACAGAAAACGTAGCAATTTTTTAATATAGGATTAACAATTAAAAAAAGATCGGAAATGTAATTGGGGAGAGTGGCAAAAAAGAAATTCGGTTAGGAGTAAAAAGATATAAATAACGCTCTTATTTTAGCTGCTTTATATAGTATTCAATTCTATTGAAGGCTGTTGTTTTGTGGAATATGATTCAGAGCAGTGGAATATTGTTGCAGGATGTTGTTTAGTAAAGGTTTTGAAAAGTAAAAACGTGTTTACCGTTTTTCCGGATTTGGTCACTAAGTTCCTTAAGTTTTATTAAATCTTTGTTCGCAACTTTTTCTCCGGCTTTGTATTTCCCGGTATAAGGACAATTGGTAAGCATAACAGGGCAAACCATCAAACCGTGTACTATATTTTTGTAAAGTACCTGACAATTTTACCCGGTTTTAAAGTTTATTTTTGAAGCAAATTTTTACTTACTCTAAACACATCAAACAATCATTTAATCAAATTTTATTTTTATTACGATATAGCGTACCAATATGAACGATTTTTCTCCAATAATTAAATATGTTTCGCGTCATATTCAACTTAACCCGGAAGAGGAAGATTACTTTACCTCACTTTTACGCATCACTAAAGTGCGCAAGCGCCAGTTTATCGTGCAGCCTGAATTCGTATGCAGATACAGAAGTTATGTTTTTGAGGGTGCACTAATGGCTTATTTGTTGGGAAACAGTGGTGAGCAATATACTATTGCCTTTGCCGTAGAAGACTGGTGGATTACGGACTATAATAGTTATATCAACCAGGTGCCTGCCACACTTTTTGTTCAGGCCATGGAAGATACGACGCTGATACAAATAGAATATAATTCGGAACAATTATTACTCAGGAGTATTCCTAAGTTTGAACGATTTTTCCGAATCATTACTGAGCGTTCTTTAAACTTTACCCAGCAACGGGTGCTATCCAATCTGAGCAAATCTGCTGAAGAAAGGTATCTTGAGTTTGTGAACAAATACCCGGGCATTGTAAGCCGGGTACCCCAATATGCACTTGCTTCTTATCTCGGGTTTTCAACAGAGTTTTTAAGCAAAATCCGTAATCGTTTAAGCTCCAAAAAAACTTCAAAAGGTTGAACTAGTTCAACTCTATTTTCTGAACCAGTTCATTTTTATCTCCTTGTGTTCGTTACACTTTTGTGTTGTCAATATTGACAACAAACAAAACAAAACAAAAACAAAAGTTATGACAACGATCACAACAAAACAATCCTTCAGTGTTCCTACCAGAGAAGAAGTTTCAGAAAAAAACAAAGGCATTTTTGATCACATGCAAAGCGCCTTTGGCAAGGTTCCTAACCTGTATGCTACCTTCGCTTTGAACGAAACGGCTCTTGCCGATTACCTTACGCTCCAAAACCGTGAAAGCACACTCTCTGTAAAAGAAAGAGAAGTAATTAACCTTGTAGTGAGCCAGGTAAATGATTGTAAGTATTGCGTTCCTGCTCACACCGCCGTAGCTAAAATGTATGGCTTTACAGATGAACAGGTACTGGCCATCAGAAGGGCAGATTATTTTTATGACAGCAAACTCGATGCCCTTGCAAAGTTTGTAAGAGAAACTGCGTTTAATCGCGGAAGGCCTTCAGAAAAGGCATTGAATGCATTTTTTGATGAAGGATACAACAACGCAAACCTCGTAGACGTAATGATGGTAATAGGCGATAAAATTATTAGCAATTATCTGCACAACATTACTCAAATACCTGTTGATTGGCCGGAAGTATCAAAGATTTAATTTCTTCTCAGATTTAAATCAAGAAAAAATGATTCAAACAATTTATGCCTCTTCTTACAAAAAAGAACTGGGTTCATTACAACCAGAGGCAATAGATATTCTAAACGTTTTAAATAAATTATCAATATGAAAAAGTATTTAGTTTTTACACTGTTACTGACTTCATTTGCCGGTTACACTCAAAACACAAAATGGGTGGTTGACCCTTCCCATGCAAAAGTTGGATTTTCCGTTTCTCATTTTGGTATATCAGAAACAGAAGGAAAGTTTACCAAATTTGGGGGCACAATTCTTTCTGACAAGCCTGATTTTTCTGATGCGAAAATTGCATTTACGATAGACGTAAGCAGTATTAATACAGAAGACGCTAAAAGGGACGAACATCTGAAATCTCCTGATTTTTTTGATGCTGCCAAATATTCTCAAATCGTTTTCACAGGAAAATCTCTTAAAGCAGTTGGAAAAAACAAGTATAAGTTAACAGGTGTTTTTGCCATGCACGGGATATCAAAAGAAATCACATTAGACGTTGCATATAAAGGCACTGTAGTTGATCCATACAAGAACACAAAGGCCGGATTTACTATTAAGGGTGTTATTGACAGAACTAAGTGGGGACTAACCTGGAATGGGAAATTGGCCGCTGGCGAGCTACTTGTCGGGAACGATGTTTCTCTCGATGTTAATATTGAATTATTAAAAAGCTAAATCAGGCAAAAGTGTGTATAGAATACATTCGTTTTAAAATTGATGAGACAATTCAAAAAACCTTCATTCGGGTAATAGGGGATGCGTGCCAGATTATGGCCGCATACCCCGATTGCCTCGGATATGAGGTTTCGCAGTGCGAAGAGGATCCTTTATTATTTATCTGGCGTATAAAATGGACTTCTGCTGAAGCTCATCTGGAAGGTTTCAGAAAAGATAATAAGATATTCACGCCTTTTTATCAGGTAATGGAGCCTTATATTAATTCCATACAGGAAATGTATCATTATAATGTACTATATAAGAATGTACATTAAAAAACATGTTCAATGGAAAATAGCTCACCCTAACTTTGTGGCCTTATAATTAAAGAACTGGTTGTCCTGTGTACATCGATGTATTTTTAAGTAATTCATTCTTGTTTCTGTTTTAAATAATAGTTCTGGATCTTATTTAATTATAACACACTGAAAATTTTTAATAAACACACTGAAAATTTTTAATAAATGAAGGGATGGTATTGGATTACTATGGCGGGGATATTTGAATCTTTGTGGAATATAACCCTCAAAAAGTCTTCGGGTATTTATGACTGGGGAGTAAATATTATTGCGCTCTTTTTCTTGTGGGGGGCAATTATTACGTTTAAAAAGGGAATTGATCTGATGCCGCTAAGTATTGCAGTAGTAATATGGTCTGGTATTTCCATTCTGTTAACTATTTTACTGGACATAGCAATTCTGAAATCCCGAATTGATTTGAAGACAAGTTTTTTTATGGTGATGTGTATTATTTCAATTATTGGTATGAATTATTATTCATCTAATTAAAATGATTTTATGAATTTCCGTGTGGCTTATGCTGAGTTACCAAACAATAAAAATGAGTGGTAAAGTAGATTCTGACTGGAAAGCAGATGCTAGTTTCCCGGAACCTTATTTCGCAGGCGGGTCCGCTGTACAGAGGACTTTGGCGGGAGACTCACCAGGAAAAGGAAAAATCATTCATAAACAAAATTCTCCAGGTATTTATAACCACTTCCTGTATTTAGCAATAACACCTTTTCTGATGAAGCGATTATTTTAGTATGGTTTAAATGTAGTAATGCTTTCCATGTTGCAGCCCCTTCAGGCGAAATTAGTAACCCTTCACTTTTTGCAATTTCCTTTACTCCTGCAACTATTTCATCTTCCTCAATTGCTATTGTGGTTCCTCCGGATTCTTTTAAAACCTGCAGCATCATTTTCATGCCAAATGGATAGGGGACAGCCAAACCATTTGCAATAGTTGGTTCAGGCACAAAATTTTTTTTCCAGTTAAGAGGATCCTTTAACGCATATGCTATTGGAGCACATTTTTTTGATTGCACGGCAATCATTCTTGGTAAAGGTCCGTTTATCCACCCCAGTGATTTCATTTCTTTAAAAGCTTTCCATATACCAATTAAACCCGTACCTCCACCTGCAGGATAAATAATTACATCAGGTAACTGCCAGTTTAGTTGTTCAGCAATTTCATAACCCATCGTTTTTTTCCCTTCTAAACGGTAAGGCTCTTTTAAAGTTGAAATATCGAAATAATGATTTCCCTGGTTTATTTCCATTACTTTTTTTGCACAGTCATTTATTAAGCCATCTACCAATATTAACTCAGCGCCGTATAATAAACATTCCTGTTTAAAAATTGCGGGTGTATGACTCGGCATTACTACCGTACATTTTATATCTGCTTTTGCACAGTATGCAGCCAATGCACCGCCTGCATTTCCTGCAGTTGGTATTATGCAGGCTGTTATTCCCAATTCTTTTGCTTTAGAAACAGCTACGCTTAGCCCTCTTGCTTTAAATGAACCTGTAGGATTAGATGATTCATCTTTAAGTAATAAATCAGAAAATCCAAATCTGTCAGCAAGTTTATTTAAAGAAAATATGGGCGTCATTCCTTCACCAAGAGTAATGATATTATTTTCATTTATAACCGGCAGCATTTCTGAATAGCGCCACATATTGTTTTGCCGGGATTGAAGTGTTTTTTTAGGAAATTCTAAAGAATAGTCATATTCTACACCCAGGGGTTGCTCGCAACACAGAGAATAAGTATTCAATGAAGATAAGGGATACTTTTTCTGACATTCAGCGCATTTAAGAACGGTTGCAAATGTAAAGGGCATGGTTACAGTTATCATTAAATAAAAATACAACTGAAACGATAACCAATGCTAAGTAAAAATGTTATAGACTATAACTTTTGGTTATACCCCTTTTTTACAAAAACGGATAAATGCTTTATTAAGTTCATTATTATCTGTACCATGCCGCTGAATAAAAAAGAAGTCGCGGATTATCTGGAATTTTTCAATTTTCAGTGCCACTAAATCTCCATCCCGTAATTCTTTTAAGATGGAACCCTTAGGTAAAAAGCCAAGACAATTGTCTTCCCTTAAAAAATTTTTCAATGCTTCAGTTCCCGCAAGCCGTACGCTTACTTTCAAATCGGATATTTTAATCCCATTTTTTTCGAGATTATATTTTAATGCCGCCAGCGTTCCCGAACCCTGCTCCCTTAATACCACCGGGTAATTTTTAATTTCCTGGATTGTTAATATTCTTTTTTTTGATATAGGACTTTTTGCACTGCATACGGCTACTACTTCATCTGTTATGAATGGCTGGTATAAAATGGCTGAATTTTTTTTCTTTCCTTCTACAATTCCAATATCGATATCCTGGTCAATCAATGCTTTGGTTATAGTGTCTGTATTCCTGTTAAGCAAACTAATTTTTACTTCAGGATATTTTTGATGAAATGCGGATAATATTTTTGGAATAATGTACAGGGCAACAGTTGTACTGGCGCCTAATTTCAGCTGACCTTTTGCCTTTAAATGATCGTTGAGGATACTAAGTTCGAATTCTAACTGGTTTT
>JBLMVP010000330.1:0-5185 GCA_050256755.1 Sphingobacteriales bacterium
ATCTTTTGAAGGAAAGGGTTTTCTGCCACATTAATACCACCAACTCCTTGTATTCCTTCAATGATCACAGAGGAAATTTCTTTGCCATTTTTCTTGAAACAATCTTCCAAAGTCTGTCCATCATTGAGCGGCAGAAAGATCACATTATCGGTTTCATTAACCGGTGCGATGTAATTTTTATTATCTGTTGCGGACACTGCCAGAGATGTTCTTCCGTGAAATGATTTGCTGAAAGCAATTACTTTTTTTCTCCCGTTATGAAAAGAAGCCAGCTTCAGGGCATTTTCATTGGCTTCAGCACCGCTATTACAAAGGAATAATTGGTACTCTTCTTTACCTGAAACTTTACCAAGTTTCTCCGCCAGCTGCTGCTGCAAAGGAATTTTTATAGAGTTGGAATAAAAAGCAATTTTTTCCAACTGCTCTTCTATTCTTTTTACCCAATGAGGGTGGGTATGGCCAATACTGATGACAGCATGACCTCCATATAAGTCCAGATACTGTTCGCCTTTATCATCCCATACATAAGAGCCTTTTGCTTTTACAATGGTGATATCGTTCAATGGATATACGTCAAATAATTTCATGTTGTTAAGTTTATATGCTGATAAGTTTATAAGGGAGTCTTCATTAACTTGTCAGCTTATTAATATTAAAATGCTGATGCTTTGAGCCTAAGTCCTGATTCTTCATTTAAGCCAGACATCTAATTCATATTTTGAACAGCCTGCCCGCTTGCGCCTTTCAATAAATTATCTGCAATAGAATGAACCACTAACTGTTTTCCTGCTTTTTCGAGTTGAATAATACATTTATTAGTGTTCACCACCTGCTTTAAAAATATTGGTTCATTACTCAAATGAACAAACGGGTGACCGTTGTAAAAATCCGTAAACAATTTATTCAGTTCAGCCAGACTTACATCACAACTTAATTGTGAACTAACAAATATTCCCCTTGTAAAATCTCCTCTCCACGGAACAAAGTTGACAGGTTGATAAGTTGATAAGTTAGCAGGTTTTAATTGATTCAAGCTTTGCATTATTTCAGGCACATGCTGATGCGTTAAAGTTTTATAGGCCTGAATGTTATTTGCTCTCCAGCTGAAATGGGAAGCGGCTACTAAACTTTGTCCTGAACCTGTAGAACCCGTAATACCTGTTGTATACACTTCATTTAATAAACCAGCCTTCGCTAATGGTAGTAATCCTAATTCTATGGTGGTATCAAAACATCCCGGGTTAGCAATGTTGTTTGCTTTTTTAATTTCTTCCCAGTTTAATTCAGGAAGACCATAAACAAATTTCCTGTTTCCAATTTCTGATTGCAGATTTAACCTGAAATCATTGGCGAGGTCAATAACTTTTATCTTTTCATCAACTATATTCTCAGCCAAAAATTTCTTTGATTCACCATGACCCAGACAAAGAAACAATACATCAATATTATTACTCAAATTATCAGTAAATATCAAATCAGTTTCACCAATTAAATCCTGGTGAACCGTATGAACCGGTTTACCGGCATTACTACGACTATGAATAAATGAAACAGCCGTATCAGAATGGTGAATCAGCAAACGAATAAGTTCGCCACCCGTATAACCTGCTCCTCCTATGATGCCAACTTTAATTTTCATTGCTATAATTATTCACTCGATTTTTGTACGGCTTCCCAAATTCTCGTCTGGTTACCAAATATTTTACTGAAACCTCTTACATCATCCCCTGTAAACCCAGTATTCATTTCACCATACTTACCAAATTTACTGCTCATTAAATCATACCTGCTTTCAATACCAATTACCTGGAAACGGTAAGGCATCAGTTGAACAAACACTTCACCAGTTACATTTTGCTGACTATTTTCCAGGAAGGCTTCAATATCCCGCATCACGGGATCAAGTATCTGTCCCTCATGCATCCAGTTACCATAAAATTGTGCCAGTGAATCTTTCCATTGCAATTGCCATTTAGTTAACACATGCTTTTCTAATGCATGATGCGATTTTAATATCACCATCGGTGCGGCAGCTTCAAAACCAACTCTTCCTTTAATTCCGATAATGGTGTCTCCCACATGAATATCTCTTCCAATTCCATAAGGGCCGGCAATGGATTGTAAATATTGAATGGCTTCTGAAGGATGAGCAAATGCTTTGTCATTAACCGATTTCAATTCACCTTTTACAAAGCTTAGTTTAACTTCTTCCGTTCCTGTTTTTGTTAACTGTGTAGGCCATGCTTCTTCGGGTAACATTCCTTTTGATGATAATGTTTCTTTACCACCAACACTCGTTCCCCATAAACCTTTATTGATGGAGTACATGGCCTTTTCAAAATTAATTTCAACTCCTTTACTTTTCAGGTAAGTAATTTCTTCTTCCCGGCTCAGTTTTAAATCACGGATTGGTGTTATAATTTCCACTCCCGGAATCATGATATGAAATATCATATCAAATCTTACCTGGTCATTACCCGCACCAGTACTGCCATGAGCTACAGCGTCCGCATTTAATGCTTTTACATGTTCCGCAATATGTAATGCCTGGCTTAAACGTTCTGCTGAAACACTGAGCGGATAAGTATTATTTTTTAAACAGTTTCCGTAAATAAGATATTTGATAATGCGGTCGTAATAACCTTTTACTGCATCAACCGATGTATGTGTTTTTACCCCAAGATTGTATGCATGTGACTCAATCTTTTTTAACTCCTCCTCACTAAAACCACCTGTATTAATAATTACACTATGCACTTCAAAACCTTTATCCTCACTAAGATATTTTACACAGTAAGTGGTATCCAATCCCCCACTAAAACCTAAAACTATTTTTTTCATCTTGAAAATTTAGAATGATGAAATTTAGAAATTGAAAAAAGGATGGAATAAAGATTTTGGTTTGGTTGTCCCGCCATTTTCTTCCTTATCTTTTTTTAAAAAAGGTTTCAGTAATTTCCATTGCTTGAATTTCAACAAACGTTCAAATCCTGTTTTATTCTCCTCAAAATATTGTTTTGTTTCCTCAGGCTTATAATGGTCTTTAGGATCGAAGAGCATGGCAGTACACATACAGTTCTTTCTATCCTTGCTCATCAGTATTTCATAGTTCACACAACTTTTACAACCTGCCCAAAAAGCTTCATCTTGTGTTAACTCAGAATAAGTTACCGGCTCATATCCCAATTCACTGTTGATCTTCATCACAGCTAAACCGGTTGTTAAGCCAAATAATTTTGCTTCAGGATATCTTTCTCTTGATAATTCAAATATCCTTTTTTTAATGGCTTTAGCAATACCACCTTTTCTGAAAGCAGGGGCTACAATCAAACCGCTGTTAGCGACATATTCGCCATGGCTCCATGTTTCGATATAGCAAAATCCAACCCACTCACCTTCTTTGGTGTGAGCAATAATAGCTTTACCCTCTTCCATTTTGGCGGCAACATATTCCGGGGTTCTTTTGGCAATACCCGTTCCACGGGCTTGTGCAGAAGAAGCCATTTCATCAGTTATAGCGATTGCATAATGAGTATCGCCACTACCGGCTACACGAATAATTATATTTTGATTGTCCACTTTTGTATAAAAAATTGGAGAAAAATGGGATTACCAATCCATTAAAAATTATTTTGGGGAAATATTCACTGACAGGGACCATGGTAAGCGGCTCGTCCTGTCAGAAACCACGTCGGCATCGCGGGCAAACTGGAGAAACACTAAATAATATAAAACCATTTACAGCTTTTGCTGCATCATGATGGTTGCTATGTGCGAAATGTTTTTTCAATTTCAATTCAGTGTTAGTAAATGAGCTGCAAAGATATAAACAAGATGTTTAAATCACTACAAAAATATTCTCTGTTTTAATTACAACCGTTAGTGTTTGTAGTTCATGCATTTTTAAAATAAAAAATCCCCCGAAAATCGGAGGATTTTTATACATAAAATTAATTAAATATTATTCACCTGTAACCTGGAATACAATTGGTTGTGTACGGTAGGCTTTTACTTTACGGCCATTTTGTTCGGCAGGAATCCACTTTGGTCCTTTTTTAATTGCTTTAACAGCTTCGTCTTCCATACCATAACCATAATTAGTAAGAGCTTTAACATCACTAACATTACCTTCCTTATCAACCACAAACTGAACAAGTACACGGTAGCTTCCTTCAGGTGCGCCGTTATCACTTGGTGTTTGACCGTTCAGGTTTCTTTCTAAAAACTTTTGCCAGGCACCTGCACCACCCGGAAACCCTGCTTCAATTTCCACTTTTGTAAAAATGGTATTATCATCTTCCACTGGTGCCTGTACAACCTGGGTAGCTTCTTCCACTTTGGGAGGATTAACCACATCAGATTTAATACCTTCCTGATCAATTTTCCCAATAGTTTTATCAGTTAAATCCTCCTGCTCTTTAACTTCATCTTCTTTTTTAACTTCCTGATCTTCTACAATTTTGGGAGGGGTAAATTTGGTGATTTCAATTTTAGGAGGCTCCTGTTTTGGTGGTGGAGGCGGAGGCGGCTCTACCTTTTGCTGTTCCGGCTCAGCTACTTTTTGCAGGCTCACGTCTTCCACAATCACAGCATTTTTCTTCTTTCCAGAATTAATGTTTTTAGCAAGTACTGAACCAAAAATGATTACAAGGCCGGCAACAGCAGTAATAATAAGGGCAACCCCTAATCTCCGGTTATACTGTCTGCGCAATTCATAAGCTCCATATTCTTTATTTCTATCTTCAAAAAGAATATCGAGCAAATCGGCGCTTAATATTTTGTTGACTTCCATCTGATTAATTTTTAATAGAGATGTATTTCAAATAAAATTCCATAATATTTATAATATTATTTAGAAGACCCTTCCGTTAATTTAATCAACTGGTTTTCTGGATCTGAAATTTTAACAAGCGCATATTTTTTTACGCCATTGATTGTCATCTCATCAAGAATATCTACCGTGTTTTTAAAAGTAGATTCTTCATTGGGTTTAATAACTACAACCAAATCTTTATCGGCATTCTCGCCAAGTGCTTTTTTCTTATCAATAATGATATCACGAATACCTTTGGCAGCGTCAGTAGATTTACCAAATATGGCTGATTTAAAATTAGCCCCATTATCTTCCAGCTTTCCTTCATAATAATACACATGATCATTTTTAGCCAGCATAATAGTAAGAGCC
>JBLMVP010000331.1:0-5083 GCA_050256755.1 Sphingobacteriales bacterium
ATATGGGAAAGTTCAATAAGCAAAACACCACAAAAGACAACATACCAAATAAATTTCGAGTGACTTTTACTACGCCCTACATTTGCTTTGTTCCCATGCTGTTGACACAAAAACAATCAGCTTTCAACCCACTACCAGCTAATATCCGGCAGACGGAATACAATTAGCCATTAGTTATTATCTTCGTCATCCGTTTTTCATCCGGCTTCAGTTGTATGCAGAGGACACATGGAATACTGCCACAACACCCGGCCGTTCAGTGTAAGCGGTCATGACAGATTGAGACATACTCACAAATAAATAACGTTTAACCAGTTTAACTACAACACCAGTAACTTCAAATCAGAAAATCAAAATAGTTACCACAAACTACCCATTTTAGATGGGGTGGAATTATTAGATGCAAAACATCACACCCTTGATTTCCCGTTTCACACCCATAATACATTTAATATTACACTGGTTATTGAACAAACCTTTTCTACCAAACTTAACAATCGCTTTTTACAGGCACCGGCAGGAACAATAGTTGTTACCAATCCCGGTGAAGTACATTCAACAATTTGTGATAATAAAATTGGCAGTTCATTTTTTACATTTTATATATCACCGGATGTACTGGTTGAATTAAACAATAAAAAACCGGTGTTTTTTGAAAACAAGATTATAAGTGACCCCATATTGTTTCAGCAGTTATTTACTTTATCCCGGCTTTTTAACAACCCGGGTTCTGCCATAGAAAAAGAATTAGTTAAAGCCTTAAAAAGACTGGTTGCAAAACATTCAGCTAACACGTTTACAACAAACAAAAACAGCACTCTTTTCCGAAAGTATTTAGAGGAAGAAACATTTAAAAAATTCTCCCTGGAAGAGGCAGCAAATAAATTTGGCCTGGATAAATTCAAATTCCTGCGGTTATTTAAACAGGAAACCGGGTTAACACCCAATAACTATATTATTTTAAAACGAATTGAAAAATGCAAGCAGTTACTCCCTGCTCAGAACGACCTGCTTGATATTGCTGTTGAAACAGGTTTTTACGATGCTGCTCATCTTTGTAAATACTTTAAGAAATTTACAGGAATAACCCCTCTTGCCTACCGGGATGCATAAAATCACCTTGTGCAATATCTTACTATAAAAACAAATTCCGGTACAATACTTTTGTGATTGTTAAACAATTAAATTACAAAAGATAAATATGAAATCTACAGCTATCCTTTTATTCCTGGTTTTATCTCAGTCATTCTCATTTGGACAGCATCCAAAAATTACTGCTGAACAATACAAACAGGATTTTGATTTTTTCTGGACAAATATTAATGACGAGTATTGCTATTTTGGCAAAAAACAAACAGACTGGCAAAAGGTAAAAGAAATTTATGCCCCGGTTGCTGATACCATAACAAACAGGGATCAATTTGTGACCCTTTTAGAAAAGGCGCTTTATGAAATATACGACCATCATGCTATTTTAAACACCAATACAAACGGCTCTCAAAGACTTGTTCCTTCCGGTGCTGATATGTGGGCGGAATACATAGAGGGGAAACCGGTTATTACAGAACTTAGAAAAGGTTTTGGTGCTGAAGCTTCGGGAATTGCTGCCGGAATGGAAGTTGTGGCTGTAAACGATATTCCTGTGCAAACAGCAATAGAAACATTTTTTCCCAAAGCGCTAAAGCCTGTTACAAATGAAGCAAAAAGTTTTGCGCTTAGGTTAGTACTTGCCGGAAATCATATTCAGCCAAGAAAGCTTACCATGAAATACAAGGGGGTAACAAAAGATTTTTACCCGGATAAAAACGGATCGCTTTTGGAACATATTAAATATCCCTCTAAAATTGAGTCAAAGCTTATTGGCAATATTGGTTACATTAAAATTAATGACTGTCTGTATGATAATGATTTAATCCCGGCTTTTGACAGCGTTATGCAAGCTTTTAAAAATACCCAATCACTCATCATCGATTTAAGGGAAACCCCCAGCGGAGGCAATACCTCCGTTGCTAAAGCAATTATTGGCTGGTTTATAAACAAGGAACATTTTTATCAGAAACATGAATACTATGCGGAGGAAAAAAGCTCCGGGATTAAAAGAAGCTGGGAAGAAATTGTTTCTCCCAGGAAAGGTAAATACAATAGCAAACCACTGGTTGTTTTGTGTAACCACTGGACAGGCAGTATTGCAGAAGGAATAGTAATTGGATTTGATGCACTAAAAAGACCGGCAACTAAAATTATCGGAACGGAGATGGCTCGTTTAAACGGAGCGGTATACACTTTTGAAATGCCCAATACCAAAATACGGTTCACTATTCCGGTTGAAAGATTATACCACATTAACGGATTGCCAAGGGAACAATATATTCCCCCCACATTTATTGACTGGCGAAAAGGCGAACAAAACCCTAATGCAGATGTATTTCTGGCTGAAGCCCTGAAATATCTTAAAAACAAATAAGTGATGAATTTTTCAAGTGAGAATTATGATAAAACACATCCTGAAATTTTAAAGGCCTTAATAAAATCAAATACAGGATTTGCAGCTTCTTATGGTAAAGATGAATACACAGTAAAAATCGATAAACAATTTAAAGAAGTTTTTGGCACAAACGAAATAGATACATTCTTTTGCTTTAATGGAACGGGAGCCAATAATTTTGCATTAAGCTCCATTACTGAAAAGCACAGCGCTATTTTATGTGCTGATGTGTCTCACCTTTACACAGCTGAATCAACTGCACCTGAAACTTTTACCGGCTGCAGGCTTTATCCGGTTAAATCGGAAAATGGAAAAATAGATTTAGATGATTTTTCACAGAAGATAAACAGGACAAACGGTGTACACTTACCGGTATCTGCGGTGTTAACCATAACTCAGCCAACTGAATATGGTACCGTTTACAGCCTGGCAGAGTTAAAAGCAATCGCCAAAATCTGTAAATCCAATAATATTTTATTACATATTGATGGGGCAAGAATCTTTAACGCCCTGGTTGCATTAAACTGTTCATTAAAAGAACTTATTAAAATAAGTGCTGCTGATGTACTTACCCTGGGGGGAACAAAATCAGGTTTAATGTTTGGTGAAGCCGTGCTGTTTTTTAAAAGCAGGAGATTTAAAAACATTGACTATAATCACAAACGAAGTATGCAGCTGGCATCTAAAAACAGGTTTATTGCTGCACAGTTTATTGAATTATTCAGAAATGAACTTTGGGCAAAAATAGCTTCTCATACAAATGATTTAGCCCGGTATTTTGGGCAGAGCCTGGCAAAAATTAACCCATCGCTTATTGCTTATTCAATTGAAACCAATATGGTTTTTATGAAAATGTCTCCTGAAATAGTTGAACGGCTAAAACCTATTGCCGGTTTTTACTGCTGGGATGCAGAGAAGAACGAAGTCCGGTTTGCTTTTTCTTTCAGCAACACTAAAAAAGAGGTAAGGGATTTTCTTAGAGAATATAAAAAAATAGTGAAGAAAAATAAACTGGAAATCTAACTCATATAAACAATTAAGACGCTGCTAAAACTTTTTTAGGAGCGTCTTAATTCATAAACTTATGTGCTGTCAGTTACATTAAAACAGCAATCTCAAAAATTATTTTTCACTATTATTCCTTTGTATTACTTTCTCTCTTAATTTTTTATACCTGGAAGGGGTGGATAGAACCAGCCAGTCTGGTATTAATGATAAAAATGGTAATGGAGCATTCATATCCTTCAGCAGCATATCAACATGGTGAATAGTCCCCGGCATGGTACTAAGTCCGCGTGAAGCGCCGTTCGGCCTGAACTGTGATCTCCACTTGATAAATTCAGTTCCTTCTTTTAATATCTCCGCTTCGGTTGGCTTGTCAATCCGTCCTTTTAAATATTCACATACCCACAACGATCCAAACTCAGAAGAAATAGGACATTGTATAGATGAGTTGTAACCAACAAAGGCAAGTGATGGAACTCCTGCAGGCAATATATGATGATACAAAAGATAGTTACCCTGCTTGTCTGTAAATTTCTCCATATAGTTATCAGGCAAAAAAGGTATTGTTTGTCTGAAGCCGGTTGCAAATACAATAAGATCACATTCTATTTGTACCCCGCTGCTGAGTGTAACCTGCTTACCCTGGAAGGAAATAATTTCGCCTTGTTTTGCAATAATTTCCCCCTTCTTAACTTTTTCAAAAAAATGTTCCGTCTCTAAATTTATTTCGCCAAAAGCCTGCTCTTTTATACTGGATGATGGAACCAGACCCAGCTCATTCAGCATTTGTTTTTTGATGATATATTTTTCCATAAATGCCAGCATCTTTTTTGCCAATCCAATCTTATGCACAAATCGGTCAACTTTATTGTGCTGATCTGCCGGTTTAATAAAAGATTCACCCAGCCGGTTAAGTAATAAATATTTCGAATTGATCCCCTTTACATAACGGGGTATTTTCCATTTCGTATCACGAAATACGATATGCGTACTTTTAGCCGTTTCCGAAACCGCTGCTGCCACATCATTGGCCGATTTGCTAAAGCCTACCACTATAATGCGTTTGTTGCGGGAAGTTTCGGCACTATGAAATTTGGTGCTGTGAAGGATTTCACCTCCTGCATTAACAAAGCTGTCCATGCCCGGTATTTTGGGAATATGCGGATCAGAAAAAGTTCCGTTGCAGATAATAAGAAAATCGGTTTGCACGGTAAATGTGGTACCGCCATTTTTACCCGTGATTGTCCATTTATTATTTTGAAAATCGGTATTGGTAATTTCATGAGAGAATTGTATTAAAGGAAAAACATTGAATTTATTTGCATAGGCCCTGAGGTAAGATTGTACTTGCTCACCGGCAGGCCATTCCGGAAAATGTTTTGGCATCGGGAAATCAGAGAAAAAATAAGTATCCTTGGTGTTTTGTGTTGAAATACCCGGGTACCTTCTTGAAGAAGCCCAAACCCCTCCCAATTCTGCATCTTTTTCAAACATCTTAACATTATACCCATATTCAAGACAGGTTTTTGCTGTTACTAATCCGCTGAGTCCGGCGCCGATTATACCGACTGTTTTTACGTGTTCCATAGCTTA
>JBLMVP010000332.1:0-9929 GCA_050256755.1 Sphingobacteriales bacterium
CAAGCCTCAAAATCCTTACTGGGTCAATATAGATTTTCCTCAGTACGATGCCAAGATTTATCTCAGTTACCTTAGTGTAAATACCAAAACAGTCTTTAAAGAAAAAACCAAAGTGGGTTACAAGGATTCAGTTGGAGTAAATACATTGGACAAACTGGTTAATGATGCTTTTGCTTTAACCAACAAGCATTCTATTAAAGCCAATTCCATTGACGAAATAGAAGTTCACCCTGCTCCTGGTGTTAATGGATTTATTTTTGAAGTGGGTGGTAATGCCGCCTCACTTAAACAGTTTTTTCTAACCGATTCATCAAAACATTTTATTCGCGGTGCATTATATTTTAATGCTACCCCCAATGAAGATTCAGTTAAACCCGTTAGCCAATTCCTGTTCCAGGATATGAAACAATTAGTTAACACACTCCGTTGGAAAAAATAAAGCCATCCTGAGGAATCAGGACGGCTAACTTGTAAACCTATGTGTAAACCTTAATTAGTTATCATAGATGGCTTGTGGATTTTTTATTGAAACCTTGGGTACAGGTCGTTTTTCAATTGAATTATGTTTAGGTATTTGAGTTTTTTTATTCTTAGGCTTAACCAGCTTTACTACTTTACCTTTTTTTGTTGGAGGCAAACTGGTTGCAAATACAGGTGAACAAAACATCATAACCAGTATTATATATAAAAGGATTTTCATTTTGTTGTTTGATAATAAGATGCTTTAATCATCAGCCTTACATAAATAAAAAAGTTACCAAAATGTTAAATACCCCTCAATAATTAACAGCCTCTTGTGCTACCTTTACCAAATAAATAAATCAACTTGATAGCGATTGATAATACTTTGATTAGTGATAATGTTGTTTCCAAACAATTTGTATGTGATTTGGCAAAGTGTAAAGGTGGCTGTTGCGAAGAAGGTGATGCCGGCGCACCGTTAAGTGATGAGGAATTAAATATTGTAGTTGACCTCTACGAAATTGTCAAACCATACTTGACAGCAGATGCCATTGCGGAAATAGAAGCAAGTGGTAAATATGTTTATAGTAAGGAATTCGGATGGGTAACACCCACACTTGCCAGTGATAATGAAATATGTGTGTATGGCTACCGCGATGAAAAAGGAATTATCAAATGTGCTTTTGAACAGGCGTATTACGATGGTAAGTCAAAATGGAAAAAACCCGTTTCCTGTCATTTGTTTCCAGTGATCGCAAAAAAATCAAAAGATAAAACAACCTGGCTGGTTAATTACGTGCCGAGAGAAACTTTGTGTAAGCCGGCTTGTAGTTTGGGAAAGAAATTGCAGGTGCCCGTTTATGAATTTTTAAAAGAGCCATTGATTAGAAAATTTGGAGAAGATTTCTATGAAGCATTGGATACCACAGCCAAAAAATACTTTAAAGAAGGTAAGCGAATAGAACTTGCTGATTAAAAGAAATTACTTACTAACCATGACTGAAACCGTTTCAACCTTTATTGCAAAGAGCACTGTTAAGGCGGGTGATAAAGAACACAGGCGAAAAATCAACTTTAATATTGGCAAATACAATTCAGTTGTACCCATGGGTAAACAACAATTTGCTGATGTTAATCTTGCCAGAGAAAGAGCTAAAAATGTTAAGTGGAGGGCTATTGAAACATTAGATAAACAACTGGAAAACTTTGAGCTCAATTTTACCAGGAGAGGTGGAAAAGTTATCTGGGCTGAAACTGCACAGCAGGCCCTGGATGAAATTCTTACTATCTGTCAAAATAAAAATTGCAAAACGGTAGTAAAGAGTAAATCTATGGCTACTGAAGAAATTCATTTAAATAAGTTCCTGGAAAAAAATAATATTGAAAGTGTAGAAACAGATTTGGGTGAATACATTCAGCAGTTAGATGGAGAACCACCTTACCATATTGTTACACCAGCAATGCATAAAAGTAAAGAAGATGTTGCCAAACTCTTTGCTGATAAATTAGGAACGGATCCCAAATTAAATCCAGATGAACTTACACAGGTTGCCCGATATATGCTGCGGCAAAAATATGTGCAGGCAGAAGTTGGAATTACAGGAGCTAATTTTATTATTCCTGATATTGGTGGAATTGCTGTTACAGAAAATGAAGGCAATGCAAGGTTGAGTTGTGCTTTCCCCAAAACACATATTGTTATTGTTGGTATTGAAAAAGTAATTCCATCTATGAGCGATTTGGGATTGTTTTGGCCCTTGCTGGCAACATTTGGTACAGGTCAAAAGATTACTGTGTACAATAGTATTATATCAGGCCCAAAACAGGAAGGAGAAAAAGATGGCCCGGAAGATATGTATGTGATTTTGCTGGATAACGGCCGTACTAATATTCTTGCAAATGAAAAAACAAGAGAGAGTTTGTATTGCATTCGTTGCGGTGCCTGTTTAAATGCTTGCCCTGTATATAAAAATATTGGTGGTCATGCTTATGG
The DNA here is from genome assembly GCA_050256755.1 of Sphingobacteriales bacterium. Classification (GTDB taxonomy): domain Bacteria; phylum Bacteroidota; class Bacteroidia; order Chitinophagales; family Chitinophagaceae; genus AWTP1-9. The sequence continues at coordinate 2,456 of JBLMVP010000332.1, forward strand.
AACAACATACAGCGGGCCCATTGGCAGTGTAATTACACCACACTTAAAAGGAATGGAAGAATATAAACATCTTAGTTATGCTTCCTCTTTGTGCGGCAATTGTACAGAAGTGTGTGCTGTAAAAATTAATCTTCACGAACTGTTATTGGAAAATCGCCATGAAGCGGTGGAAGAAGGTAATAGTTCCTTTGCTGAAAAGACTGCCTGGAAAATATGGAAGCAGGCTTCACTTAACCGTAAGCTGATGAACCTTGGAAGTCAGAAAATGAAAAGCTGGATAGTGAATAATTTATTCAAAGCATGGAAACAAAACCGAAGCGATTTACAATTTCCGCAAAAAACTTTTAATCAACTCTGGAAGGAGAAAAAGGGTATCCGTTAACCTGTTCCGTATTTTTACTGTGTGTAAAATATTTATCGGCAAATTGCCCAGGCTTCTTTAAATTGTATGTCTATTCAGAGTAAAAATGATTTTAGTTTTTTCAGAAAATAACAGTGAAAGATTACAATATATTACCGATTTACTTTTGCGGCAGCTTTGTTGTGTACACGTAGAAATCATAACTGATAAAAAAATATTTCTTTCTCATACCGGCTCTAAAATAAATTACAGCAATAATCGATTAAGTGATAATGAATTTTACATTAAACCTCATGCACTTTTATTTGAAACAGAAATTCAACTGCAGGCTATTGAATGTACGGATAACAATGGATTGAAAACTTTTTTCAAAACCAGTAATGATGATTTGGGATTTGATATATTAGCTGCTTCTTTTTATCTCATTACCCGTTACGAAGAATATTTACCGTATAAGGAAGATGAATATGGCAGGTATGACCATGTTAATTCATTGGCTTATAAAGAAGGGTTTTTACAAATTCCAATAGTTAATCTTTGGGTAGAAGAATTAAAAAAACTATTGAAACAAAAGTTCCCGGCCTTTAAAATACAATCAAATGATTTCAGGTTTATTCCTACCTATGATATTGATATAGCTTTCTCTTTCAGAAATAAAGGGATAAAAAGAAATACCGGAGGTTTTTTTAAGAATGTTTTGAAAGGAGAGTGGACATTATTAAAAAAGCGGATTGAAGTAGTTCAAGGCGATGAACAAGACCCTTATGATTGTTATGAATGGCTCGATGATTTGCATGAAGAATTAAATTTATTGCCCGTTTATTTTTTCCTTGTTGCCGATAAACAGGAAGGATACGATAAAAATATTTCTCCTTCAAACGAAGAACTTCAACAATTAATAAAACGACACGCCGAAAAATATTTTGTTGGTGTACATCCTTCCTGGAAGAGTAATGAAAGCGAATCTATATTAAAAAAAGAAATTGAAACAATGGGCCTAATGTCTGGTAACCGCAATATTGTTATTAGCCGCCAGCACTATATTAAAATGAAAGTGCCCGAAACATACCAGCGTTTAATAAATGAAGGAATTGAACTTGATTTTTCAATGGGTTACGGTGCAATAAATGGCTTCCGTGCCTCAATAGCTTCTCCTTTTAAGTGGTTTGATTTGACCAAAAATGAAGTAACCAACCTTACGATTTATCCTTTCTGTTTTATGGATGCCAATTCTTTTTACGAGTTAAAACAAAATCCTGAACAAACTTATAATGAGCTAAAACAATTATATGGTGTTGTAAAAAAAGTGAACGGAACATTTGTTACTATCTGGCATAATCATTTTCTTGGGACAGACCCCATGTTTGCAGGTTGGAAAGAAATGTATGAATTGTTTTTGCGGGAAGATTTGTACTGGGATTTCCATCAATCAGCTTAAATTATTACTTTTTTCTTTTTGGAATAACTGTTGTTTACAAGGTAAACACCATACAATGTAACCGTTCCTCCAATTATTATAAACGAAGTAAGTTTTTCGCTAAAAATTAATGCTCCTAAAATAACGGCAACGACAGGATTGATATATGCATAAATAGAAGCCTGGCTGGTAGGTAAATGCTGTAGTGCATATAAATAAGCAATAAAAGCTAATAGCGACCCAAACAAAATTAAATAACCAATAGCTGTCCAAGCCTGCCATGGAATTGCTGATACAGGAATCGACATGCCAGTTGATTCAGCTATACTGTACGTAACAATGCCCGAGATAAGCATCTGTAATCCTATTCCAAAATATGGGTTAAAATTTTTAGCCTGCTGTTTAGTGTAAATTGTTCCGAAAGCCCATGTTAATGATGCTGTAAGTGATAAGAAAATTCCAAAACGGAAATCAGGATTCAAAAAATCAAGAAGGTGTTCATAAAAAATTACACAAATTCCTCCAAAACCAAGTAATAATCCAACAACCGTTTTTGTATTTACTTTTTCATGTTTGCTGAATAATCCAATTACTACAATCCATAAAGGAACAATGGCTCCAATGATGGCACCTAATCCTGCTGAAATATATTTAACACCCCAGGTTGATAAACCATTACTCAGCATAAAGTTTAAAAAGCTCATGATTATGATTGGCCACCAGTTTTTTCCTTTTGGGAAACCGCTTCCTTGTCTTATAAAAAAAAGAATATAGATAATGCCTGCTACCGATTGCCTTATGCCTGCCAATTGTAATGGAGGCATAAATTTAACCCCCTGCTTGGAAGCAAGCCAGGTGGTTCCCCAAAAAAAGCAAACAGATACCAATGCTAAATATGCTTTGCCACTGGCTCCTTTAAATGGAGAATATTTATGACCAACAATAGTATTAATTGTTTTATCAATCATTGTAATGAGTAGAGAGTATTGCCAATCTTAATGTTTAAAATGCCGTAACCCGGTAATAACCATAGCAAGATTATGCTGCTTACAATATGCAATGGAATCATTATCTCTTATTGAACCGCCTGGCTGAATGAAAGCAGTAATACCTGCTTCATGTCCAAGCTTAACACAGTCATTAAAAGGGAAGAATGCATCACTTGCCATAACTGCCCCGTTTAAGTCAAAGTTGAACTGTTTTGCTTTTTCAACAGCCTGTCTTAGTGAATCGATGCGGCTTGTTTGACCGCAACCTTTTCCGGTAAGCTGTCTATTTTTCACCAATGCAATGGCATTTGATTTTAAATGTTTACAAACAATATTGGCAAAAATTAAATCAACTTTTTCTGATACTGATGTTTCTCTTGCCCCGGTTTCTTTCCAGTCAGTAAAATTGCCAACATCATTTTGCTGAGTCAGTATCCCGTTTAAAACTGATTTATATTGATGTGTTGGGAATACAGCCGGTTTTTGTTTCAGAAGAATACGGTTCTTTTTGGCCCGGAGTACAATTAAAGCGTCTGCATCAAAATCTTTTGCAATCAGCACTTCAAAAAATATTTCACTGATGGCTTCTGCTGTTGATTTATCAACCGTCGTGTTGCAAACTAACACGCCACCAAATGCACTTTCAGGATCACCGGCCAATGCAGCATCCCAACATTCTTTTAATGTTGGTCTTGATGCAATACCGCAAACATTAGTGTGTTTGATGATGGCAAATGTGATATCGGTAAATTCCATTATCAGTTGTACAGCAGCATCAACATCTACCAGGTTATTATAAGAAAGTTCTTTTCCATGTAATTTGTCAAACACTTCATCCAGGTTGCCATAGAAAATTCCCTGCTGATGCGGGTTTTCACCGTAACGCAGCACATTAGCTTTTTTGCTGAAAGGATTATAAAATTCTGTTTTATTAAAATAGTTAGAGATAGAAATATCATAACCGGTGCAAACATCAAATGCTTTGGATGCAAACAAACGGCGTTGTTCTAAACTTGTCTCACCTTTTTGTTCTGCTAAAATTTGTTCCAGTAAAGAATAGTCCGCTTTGGATGCAACGACCATTACATCCTTATGATTTTTGGCAGCAGCACGAATCATGGATGGTCCGCCAATATCAATTTTTTCAATAATTAATTTTTCATCAGTAGTAGAAGCAACCGTTTCTTCAAAAGGATAGAGGTCAACAATTACTAAATCAATTTCAGGGATATTGAATTGTTTCATTTCCTGCACATCGGTTTCATTATCCCTTCTTCCAAGTATTCCGCCAAATACTGAAGGATGTAATGTTTTTACCCGGCCCCCTAAGATAGACGGATAACCCGTTACTGATTCGGCAGTGATTACCGGAACACCCAATTGTTCGATAAATTTTTGTGTTCCACCGGTTGAGTAGATAGTTACACCCAATGCATGCAATTGCTGTACAATAGTTTCAAGCCCATCTTTATAAAAAACAGAGATAAGGGCAGACTGAATTTTTTTGTTCATAAAATTTAAAGATTGATTTGGATACAGCAAGCAAGAAGCCGCAAAGGTATATTAACGGAGATTCATTACAAAAGCTCCTTTATCAACAACGGAAAAGAAGGCCAGTCCTGCATTGGCGCAGTCTTGCTCCCATTTCTCCACTTTCCATTTTGAGTTGGAGGCATCAAAAATTATTTGCCGGCAATCCACAATTTTAAGCAGGTTATTAATGTAAAGCTTAGGGTTTTTGGCAATGATGACAAAATCAACTTTAATTTTTTCCTGTAAATCATCAAAACTATAATTGGCATCAACCAGTAAAATTGTTTTATTGCCAAACACAAAGTAATTGCCATTCTTTAAAAGAGAAGAAATTGAATTGTCATAATTTATCCTGTGTAAAATCCTTGATGACTTCAAATGAAAGTTGCGGAGAAAATCATCTTCCAGTAAAATACTGTCTCCTGCAAAGACATAATTTCTTCCATCTATAAAATCGAGGGCTGTATGCTGCGGCACATTGTAAACAATTAATTGCTTTTGCCGGGAGGCTTCATAAAAAGAAATATTTCTTAAGAAAATAAAACCTGATAAAAATAATAAACCGGCCAGTAATGCTTTTTTGTTTTTATGCAACAGCCATATTCCAGTACCGGCAATAAAAGAATACAACAATATTAATTGAGGAATGCTGAAATACAAACTATCCCATAATGAAAATGGAAGACTTTCCATATGTTCTACAAAACTATTCATCAGCCATATTAACCAATGAAGGACAATGCCTGCATATGTAGCCATGATTGGAATAATGGAAACTGTGCACAGCAAAATTTCGCCCAATACAATTAAACTGGATAATGGAACAGCAAGGATATTGGTAAATAAAAAATAATTGGGAAACTGGTGAAAATGGTAAATGCTTACCGGCACAGTAAGTATTTGTGCAGCAAGGGTAACAGCATTCAGCTTCCATATAAAATCCAGTATTTTATTCTGAATATAAAACCAGTGATAGACTGGTTTGATAAATATAACAATGCTTAATACAGCAGCATACGACAATTGAAAACCTACATCCCATAACCAGAATGGGTTGTAGCAAAGTAGTAAAAAAGCTGAGGCAGCTAATGTGTTATAAATAGAAGTCGGTCTTTTCATGCTTTCACCAATAACAATACAGGTAAACATTACAGCCGAACGGATAACAGATGGACCAGCTCCTGCAAGAATGGCAAAAAGCCATAAGCCGGCTATTACAAGTAATGGTTTCAGCCATCGAAAATGTTTCCTTTTGTAAAGCGGCTTTAATAATAGATTGAGCAACCAGTAGATTAAACCCAAATGCAAACCGGAGATGGCAACCACATGTACAACTCCTGTGTTAGAATAGGATTGTACCAATGTTTTATCTAAATCATCTTTATATCCAATTAACAGGGCTTCCGCCAACCCACTTTCTTTTTCACCGGGAACATATTTGCTGAGAATAGAAACAATTTTCTTTCTTGTTTGATAAATGAATTGTTTAAACCAATTTGTATCTCTTTCTTTTAAAACAACATATTCACTCCGCTTTAAATAAACCTGGTAATAAATATCCTGGAAAGCTGCATAGCGTTCGTAATTAAAAGTGCCTGGATTGTTTGAGTTTTTAATGGAATGCAAATTCTTATTGATTATAATTTGCGAACCATAATCTAGAAAATTAACTCCACTGTCTTTTTGAAAATAAAGGATGATATTTCCTTTTACACTTCTTGTTTCGGCGCTACCTGATAATTGTGTTACAGATGCGGTCGCCTTAAATGATTTTTCTTTTTCTGAAAGCGGTTCTTCCAGTTTTACTAATAGTACATTTCCGGTTTTATAAAATTTGCCAATCCATTCGGGGCTATGGGCAGTGTTTTTGTAATAACTGAGTAACATACCCAGTACAAAAAGGAGTATATGAAGAAATACACCCTTTAGACTGCTCCATTTAAAAAGAAATGTTGTCGAACTGAAAGAGAGGGTAAGAAAACAAAATGCTGTTGCTAAAAAAAGTATCCAGCAATAAGTTAAAGGAATATTGGTATTCCACTGTATAATTATTCCCAGTATCAGTGGAATGATAAGGCGAAGAAAAGGCGCTTCTTTCCATATGTAAGGCTGATAAGGCATAAAAATAACCCATAAGTTAAAAAACTTATGGGTTAAAACAATATGACGGTGTAAAAATTATTTACTCAGGTGCATACTCCTTTCTTTGTACAAAGTGCGGAAGTAGGGGTCACGTAAATCTTTGATAAAGCGGATAGCTTCACCAGTACTTTTCATTTCAGGCCCCAGCTCTTTATTTACTCCGGGAAATTTGTTGAAAGAGAATACCGGCTCTTTAATCGCAAATCCGGTTAATTTTTTATCATAAGTAAAGTCTTTCAATTTTGCAGCACCCATCATTACTTTAGTAGCAATATTTAAATAAGGTATTTGATAAGCTTTAGCAATAAAAGGTGTAGTACGGCTTGCTCTCGGGTTGGCTTCAATTACATACACATTACCATCTTTAATGGCAAACTGGATATTGATAAGCCCTTTTATGTTTAAAGCCCTGGCAATTTTTTCTGCATACTCTTCCATAGTATGTACAATCAATGGCGATAAATTAAACTGAGGTAACACTGCATTACTGTCACCACTGTGAATACCGGCAGGCTCAATATGTTCCATTACGCCCATTACATGAAAATCATCTCCATCAAATATGGCATCAATTTCTGCTTCCTGGCAACGGTCAAGAAAATGGTCAATTAAAATTTTATTGCCGGGTAAATGTTTAATTAAACTTAATACACCTTTTTCCAGGTCCTCGTCATTTAATACAATCCTCATTCGCTGGCCACCCAATACATAGCTTGGTCTTATTAATACAGGGTAGCCAACTTGTTTTGCCACTTCAATAGCTTCGTCTGTGTTGTAAGCAGTGCCATAGTTTGGATAAGGAATGCTGAGTTCTTTCAGCATATCGCTGAACCGTCCTCTGTCTTCTGCAATATCCATATTGTCGAACGAGGTACCGATAATTTTAATTCCTTTTTCGTGTAGTCGTTTGGCTAATTTCAATGCCGTTTGTCCGCCAAGTTGTACAATAACGCCTTCGGGTTTTTCATGCTCTACAATTTCCCAGAGATGTTCCCAGAAAACAGGTTCAAAATAAAGTTTGTCTGCTATATC
>JBLMVP010000333.1:0-7229 GCA_050256755.1 Sphingobacteriales bacterium
AAAAAAACAAGCAATAAAAATAACTATTATCGGTGGCGGTGTTATTGGATTGTGCACTGCTTATAATTTACAAAAGGAAGGACATGAAGTAACAGTGATTGATAAAAATGATATTACTACCGGTTGCTCTTTCGGCAATATGGGATATGTTTCTCCATCGCATTTTATTCCACTCGCAACACCGGGAATTATATCTCAGGGTTTACGGTGGATGTTAAGTTCCTCCTCTCCCTTTTACATAAAACCAAGATTAAACTGGGATTTAATACAATGGGGGCTTACGTTCTGGAAAAGTGCCAATGCAAAGACGGTTGAAAAAAATGCCATTCACTTAAACAATCTTTTACAACTGAGCCGAGAGCTGATGAATGATTTTAAAAATGAATATCACAATTCATTTGATATGATTGAAAGAGGTTGCTGGATGTTATATAAAAGTGAAAGCACCGGTGAGCACGAAAAACATTTTGCGGAACAGGCACATATGTTTGGTCTAAAAACAGAAATATGTTCTGCTCAACGGGTACAGGAATACGAACCTGATGTGGAGGTAAATGTAGCGGGTGGTGTTTTATATTTAGATGACTGCCATATCAACCCAACCAAGTTCATGCATGATATTTATCATGATCTGAAACAAAAAGGAGTAACGTTTTTATTAAATACAGAACTAAAGGCAGTTGAGAAATACAACAATAATATTTCAGCAGTTATTACTACAAATGAAAAGATAAATTGTGATGAACTGGTAATAGCCGCAGGTTCATGGCTGCCGCAGGTTTCAAAATTATTAGGCATACGGATGTTGTTACAGCCGGGTAAGGGTTACAGTTTTGTGAATGATAATTTGGAAAAAAATCTTCGCTACCCTTCTATATTGGTAGATGACAGAACTGCTACCTCTCCCATTAATCATTGGTTACGGATTGGTGGTACCATGGAACTTAGCGGACATAGCGATAATATTCTTCCTAAGAGAGTAGAAGCTATTTATAATGCATTTAAAAAATATTATCCATCTCTTCCAATCAAAAAACCAACTGCAGAAAACACCTGGTATGGTTATCGCCCGGTTTCACCAGATGGCTTGCCATATATAGGTCATCACACAAAATATAATAATGTGATTATGGCCGGAGGTCATGCTATGTTAGGTGTAACAGCAGCTGCCGCAACAGGAAAACTTGTGAAAGAAATTGTACAAAAAGAAAGAACCAGTATTGACATTGATGCATTTAATCCTGAAAGATTTTAATTTTTAAAAATAACATCATGCAAAAAGCAAAAGCCATTATTGCATTTTTATTTTGTGCTCAATCATTGTTTGCGCAAAATTTTTCCGATTCTGTTTTTTCTCAATTACGATTTCGTTTTATTGGTCCTGACGGTAACCGTACCATTGCCGTTGCAGGTGAACCGGGCAACCCAATGGTATCGTATGTTGGATCAGCATCCGGCGGAATCTTTAAAACAGAAGATGCGGGCACCAGTTGGCGTCCCATTTTTGACGGACAGGATGTAGCTTCTATAGGTGCATTGGCTATTGCACCTTCCAATCACAAACATGTTTGGGCTGGAACTGGTGAAACATTTTTAATTCGTCCCGCACATGCTATGGGTAATGGCGTTTATAAATCAACTGATGCAGGTAAAACCTGGACCAATATGGGGTTACATGCAACAGCAAGAATAAGCAGAGTAATTGTTCATCCTACTGATAGTAATATTGTTTATGTGGCTGCTCTTGGTCATGCACACGGGCCTCAACAAGAACGTGGTGTATACAAAACAACTGATGGTGGAAAAACATGGGAAAGAATCTTATTTGTTGATGAAAATACCGGTTGCTCCGACTTATCCATTGATCCGCAACATCCCGATATTTTATTTGCCGCTATGTGGCAGGTAGAAGTAAAAACATGGGGATTGAACAGTGGTGGTGCGGGCAGTGGTATTTACAGAACAAAAGATGGAGGTAAAACCTGGGAACCGTTACGCAACGGATTACCGGGCGGCGTTAATCATCCTGTTGGAAAAACTTCTGTTGATGTAGCTTACAGTAACCCCAATATTGTTTATGCGTTGATAGAAGATAAAGCACCGGGTATTTATCGCTCAGAAGATGGAGGCGATAGCTGGAAACTGATGAGTCAAAATCATTCTTTTGCCCAAAGAGCTCCTTATTATACCAGAATAAGAGTATCAACAAAAGATCCGAATCGTATTCACACAATTTGTGTTACGATTATGACTTCGAATGATGGTGGCAAAACATTTACCAGTCCGCATGGTGATTACCGTGCTGGTGGTGATAATCACGACATGTGGTTTGATCCAACAGATGCCAATCGTATAATGGTAGCACATGATATTTGTTTAAACATGACTTATAATGGAGGGAAAACTTGGCGCAGCATCAATTTGCCCGTGGCACAGATGTATCACGTAGCGGTAGATAATCAAGTTCCTTATAATGTTTATGGTAACCGCCAGGATGGATATTCGTATAAAGGTCCCGGCATAAGTATGCAGGGAAGCATTCCATTAGGATTATGGACTGGTGTTGGCGGATGTGAAAGTGGGTTCGCCCAACCGGACCCGGTAGATAATAATATTGTTTGGAGTGGCTGCTATGATGGTGGTTTGGATGTGGTTGATTTAAGAACCGGACATTCTCGTGATGTTCGTGCCTGGCCCGAAGCCGGTTATGGCTGGGCTCCTGCGGATATGAAATACCGCTGGCACTGGAATTTCCCGATGATAATTTCCAAACACAATCATAACAAAGTATTAGTGGGAAGCCAGTATGTACATCAAACAACTAATGGCGGGCAAAGCTGGCAAATCATCAGTCCTGATTTAACCACCAACGATAAATCACACCAGCAAAATTCAGGAGGAATTAATTCAGATAATTTAATGACGTTTGACGGATGTACGTTATACAGTATTGCTGAATCACCGGTTAAAGAAGGTATCATATGGACAGGCAGTAATGACGGACAAGTTAATATTACAAAAGATGGTGGTAAAAACTGGAAGAATGTAACTGCCAATATTCCCAATCTTCCTAAATGGGGAACCATCAGAAATATTGATCCATCTAATTTTGATGCAGGCACTTGTTATATCTCTGTCAACTTCCAGCAGGTAGGAAATTTTGACCCATATATTTATAAAACAACTGACTTTGGAGAAACCTGGAAATTCATCAGCAAAAATATTCCGAAGTCCAATTCGTCCTTTGTTCATCAAATAAAAGAGGATCCAGCCAAGAAAGGATTGTTGTGGGCAGGCACAGATAATGCTTTATATTTTTCTCCCGACGATGGAATCAACTGGATTCATATTAAAAACAATTTACCGCCAGCACCTATTTACGGAATTGCTATTCAGCAAAACTTTAATGATTTAGTATTGGCTACTTATGGAAGAGGATTTTATATACTGGATGACATCACACCGTTTCGTCAGCTAGCATCTTCTATACAACAATCACCCGTTCATTTATTCAACATAAGAAAAGCATATCGCTTTAGAGATAAAAACGGCATTCATGATGAAAGCAGTTTTGTTACCGGACAAAATCCTCCTTACGGAGCAAGCATCAACTATTATTTAAAAGAAAAATTAAAAGATTCTGTTAAGCTGGTAGTAAAAGATGATAAAGGGAATATAATACAACATATCGAAGCAACAGATACTTCAGGAATTAACCGTGTTTGGTGGGATTTAAGTTATGATGCAGTAAAACTCGCACCATTAAAAACAAAACCAAGAGGAAAAGATTGGGTGAAATTAGATTCAACCGGGAAAAGAAATATGTTTATTTATGATTTGGATATTGGCCCGGGATTAACTCCTCCATTAGCCTTGCCGGGAACTTATACTGTAGAATTAAGTATTGGTATAGAAAAATGGAGCCAGAAAGTACAGGTGCTGAAAGATCCCAATACAAAAGCTACTATGGCAGATGCAATGAAGCAACATGCATTTGCCATGCAATTATATAATTCGGTTAAATCAGTTTTACAGCTGATTGAAGAAATCGAAAATAACCGTGTTGTATTATTAAATATAACCGGGGCCAATCAGGAGAAGGCGATGGCATTAGAAGAAGTGTTATGGCAGATAGAAAGTAAGTTGTTCGATAGTTATCAAACTGGCTCAAGGATGGATTCATTCCGTAATCCTGTTCAGTTATTGGAAAGACTTTTAAGCATCTCGAAGGAAAGCCAGGTAGCCAGTGGTGATTATCCGCCAACGGACCAACAGCTGCAAGTCTTTAAGAAACTCGCTTCTAAATTAGCCGAATTAAAAGCAAAGTTTGAAAAAATAAAACTGGATAATCATTTCAAATAAAATCACTTTTACTAAATGTATTAAAATTGGATTGAAACCTGATTGAAAAGTTCAATCAGGTTTTGGGTAAATCTCTGTAATAAATTTGCGTAATGGCATTATTCTTCAGTCTACCATATTTTGGGTATAGCAAAGGGTAAAGTAATACCTTAGTTTTAACCTCCATTCAGCAGCTTCCTGTAAAAAAATTACCTGGTTTATTTTTAATCATTAAATTTTTTTTATGAAAAAACAATACCAGTTTCAGACTTGAAACGGTGGAAAGAAAACCATACAGATCCGGCAAATAAAAATCTGGATGTTATGACAAAGGCAACTGCGGTAAGCCTTGACCTTCTGCAGGGATTTATCAACGAAGCAAAAGCCAATTCTCCCGGGTTTAATGGAGTAAGGATTTATTTTATCAGGTATGATAAAACAAATGATAAACTGAAATCGGATACTGACTATGGTGTTGAAATTAATAAGAAGTATGTTTCAGAAGCAGGCAATAGCGGTTTCTCTCAGGTTTCACTTGCTTTTGTTCCAATAAACAATTTTGATCCTGTAACCCTGTCCGGCGATGATTTCGTACAGACTGGTGATAAAATACATACTCTCGCCATTTGCCATCCTGCCGACTGGTCACCCGGAACAACACTAGAAACAGGAACAGGTCTTTGTCCGCCAAGAGGTAATTGTACATAAAAATATTTCAGAATGGTATGCCGGCATTTAGATATAATGCCGGTTTTTTCTTTTAATTTGTTGATATGGCTTTGCTGCATTTCTTTAAAATGTTTTACACCATCTTTTTTGTATGGTTTGCAGGTCTTGCTGCGGCCTTTAGCCTGCGCAAGGCTATTCCCTTTTCTTACAGGATTTTTGCCTGGTTAATTATTTTCATTGCTGTTACAGAAACTATTGCCAACGTTATTGCGTTTAAAGGCGTACGGAACCATTTTCTTTTCAACATCTTTGAGCCTGTAAATTTTTTTACGGTAGCCTTGTTTTATTATTACCAGTTACATAGTTTATCTATAAAAAAAATTATTCGTTTTTATTTATGAATTTTCCCCCTTTTTGTTATTGTCAATGCCATTTTTATACAAAGTTTTTTTAGTTTAAATACCAACAGTTATGTTTTGGGAGGTAGTTTTATCCTCTTACTATCAGTAGCATACCTTTGGCAATTATATAGCAGCGATGAAACACAAAGCATAATTCGTGATCCTGTTTTCTGGATAAGTCTTGCTTATCTTTTTTACTGTGCTATATCCGTCCCCTATCTTGGCATGCTTAATTATTTATATGAAAAATATCCCGAATTTACCAGGGAATATTATTTTGTATATGATGGTGCCATTATTATCAACAACGTCTTATTAACAGCAGGCTTTTTATGCATACTATTTCCAACGAAGCGCAACTGATACTCATTACCAGTACAGCACTGATACTGTTACTGGGAATAGTTGTGGTAGCTGCTTTACTAATACAGCAGAAACGTAAATACCGCTACCGGCAACAACTGGCCGATATACAGGGTCTTTATGAAAAAACGCTGCTGCAGACCGAGCTAAAAATACGGGAAGAAACATTTAAAGCCATTTCACAAAATCTGCATGATAATATAGGCTCCAATATTTCAACCGCCATGCTGCTTCTTTATAAAGATGAAGCAATGACAGAAAATGAAATTGAAACCAACCGAAAAGAAGCAATAATTATATTAGATAAAATCGTAGACGATCTTAAGCACATTGCCCGTAGTCTTAACTTTGATTACCTGAATGAGATTGGTTTAAGCGAAGCCATCCGGCAGAGGATACAGCAATTAGAAAAAACAAAAAAATATGAGATAGTCTTTTACATGAATAAAGCTCCCCGAAGCCTCAATCTGCAAAAACAGGTAATACTGTTTTATATTTTCCAGGAAGCCATAAACAATATCAGTACACATGCCAATGCGAAGAACATAATAATAAATCTCAGTTATGGGCAGAATGAGTTATCGCCTCATATCAAAGATGACGGGATAGGCATTGAAGGGAATGACGATAGTAAAAAACCAAATAGTAAAGGTTCTGGTTTACTGAATATGAAAAACCATGCTGCCATGATTGATGCACAACTGAATATAAACAGTGAAAACAGAAAGGGTACAGAAATAATTCTTACCGTACCTGACCCATACCAGCCATAACCAATATTGGGTATTGGAAAAGAAAATGAAAAGTCTAATTTTATAAGATATGATACGTCTTGCTATTATAGAGGATAATAAAGATTACCGGAGCACCCTGTCAAAAATTCTGCAGCGCAATACAGAAATTCAGGTTATATATGAACTAGGCAGTTGTACAGAAATGATTCCTTACTTTGAAATAAACACACCTGATGTGGTGATTATGGATATTGACCTCCCGGAAATAAGTGGTATTGAAGGCGTGTGGCAGCTTAAACAAAAATGGCCCGATATAAAAATATTAATGCTTACCGTTTTTGAAGAAACCGACAAAATATTCGGCGCTATTAAAGCCGGCGCCAATGGTTACTTATTAAAAAAAGACCCGCCAGACAGAATTCTCAATGCCCTTTTTAGTTTACAAAACAGCGAAGCCATAATGAATGGCATCATTGCCGCCAAAGTAATAGATTACTTTAAAAAGCAGGCGGATGCTGAACCCAAAATGGAAGAATATCATCTTACAGAAAAAGAAAAAGAAATTTTAAATAAGCTTGTTCAGGGGCTGGGATACAAACAAATTGCCAGCGATTGTTCAATTACCAGGGAAACACTTAATACCCACATGAAAAATATTTACCGAAAACTTAATGTGCACTCCCGTGCAGAAGTAGCTGCCCGCTTTGGAAGTCATTTAAAA
>JBLMVP010000334.1:0-6509 GCA_050256755.1 Sphingobacteriales bacterium
ACAACACACTGAAAAGACTGCAGCCATCGGTTAAGCTGGCCATACTGGGCTCCTGTGGTGGTTACAATAGTATATTAAGTGTTGCCAATATCAGTCCCGATGCACAAATCATCGTTTCAAAGAAAACAGGATCAAAAGTGATTAATGATCCCATGATTGAAGTAATTAACGGGACCTTAAAAAATAAAAAAAACCTTATCTGGACAGAGGTATGGAGGAAGCTGACAACCCGGTTTAGTGAGGATGAGTTTGTACTCAACATTTTCAATGAATATATCCCCCCTGCAAAAAATGTAAGTCTCTTTGTTCTTAAGCTTTTTAATTTTTACAGGTAAGATGACTGATATTTTTTTACCCGTTTTTATACTTTTTGTTTGGTTAGTACCTGTTACAAAACTAGTGTTTAGGGCCGCTACCGGAATTTTATTCAATAGTTAATGCTTTGTAAAGAGTGGAAATGACCAAAAGAAGGTTTTATCTTTGCTTCCATTTATTTTGCTTTACTTTTACAATTCTGGATAAAAAAATCATTTGCTGAGATCTGTTTACATATCAAGGTTTCTTGCCGGTTTATTGCTGATAGTTTTTTCTTTAAGCAATACGCCAAAAAAATACCTGCACACTATGTTTGCCAAACATACTGACAGCAGGCACGGCAACAAAAGTGATAAACCATACCAGTACACTAAATCAGGATATAATTGTTATACTGATAATTTAGTGGCAGAATCCAGTTTTGAAAACAATCTCCCTTTAATTTCTTTTCAGCCTTTCACTCTATATTCTTCCCATATCATTAAGGATATTTCTTTCATATCCACTGCTTCAATTTATTCTTCTCTTCGTGGCCCGCCGGTGAATAGTTAGTTTGATAAAAAGACAGCTATTGCTGTTGCATTTAATTTTCTAACAAATAAATATTCACGTGGATTCACGACTGCAAATCAAAAAAATAATTCCTGTACTGGTATTTCTGTCAGCAATTATTATCAGCAATAAAACAATAGCACAGACAGACAGTACCACTGCCGCCGATTCTCTTTTATTGAAACAGGTAGAGCAGCAAATGCAGGCAACTGCACAAACTCCGGTTGTTCCCCAGCAAACCCGTTCAGCTATTTCAGCTAATCCTGATATTGGTTTGGTGGCTGACTTTCGTTCTTCTTATTACAGCCGTGGCAAAAGAAATTTTGATGCATATTTAAATGAAACAGAAATCTCTTTGCAGTCTGTGGTGGATCCCTATATAAGGGCCGATTTCTTTCTAACCTTCGGAAGAGATCCTGAAACACATAAATATGGCGCTGCAGTGGAAGAAGGTTATTTAACCACGCTTTCTCTTCCTGCCAAACTACAGTTGAAAGTGGGTAAGTTCAGGCAGGCAGTTGGCAAAATAAATTCGCTGCATCCGCATGCCTTACCTTTTATTGATCTGCCCAACGCCTATACCAATTATTTTGGTGAAGAAGGATTGAATGATGAAGGTGCATCCCTCAGCTGGCTGCTTCCCAACAAAGCTTTTTACCAGGAATTTATTTTCCAGGCTACATCAGGCGCAGAGGAATCACCAACATTTAACAGGGGAGATAATAACCGCTTTATTTACCTGGGTCATCTAAAAAACTTTTTTACACTAAATGATAATGCTACACTGGAACTGGGTTTAACAGGTATAACGGGGCCCAATGATTCATCCCGTAATACCAATATGGCTACAGCAGATATTACCTATAAATGGAAGCCGCTCCAGATGAATACGTATAAATCTTTAACATGGCAAAGCGAATTTTTTTATAGCAATGCAAAGTATGCGGCTGATAAAGCATGGAATAGTTTTGGCTTCTATTCTTTTTTAGAATACCAGGTTGCCAAAAGATGGTTTTTAACAGGAAGATATGATTATGCAGAAAGACCAAGAGCTAAAAACATTGTGGAGCAGGCCTATTCCTTAACTGCAGGATGGCTGGCTACAGAGTTTCAGAAAATAGAGTTTGAAGGTAAAATAACAAATGTTAAATCTGAAGAAGGATACAACCAGTTTTGGCTTCGTTGGATCTTTGTAATTGGTGCGCATGGTGCACACCAGTATTAAAATAAATTAAGATTATTTAAAAAGACAATACATCATGAAAAGAATTATTTCAATTTCCGTATCACTGCTCCTCATCATATTTAGCGCTAATGCCGGTACGGTAAAAGTAGTTACCACTACAATGGATATGAAAAGCATTACAGAGTTAATCGGCGGCAATAAAGTTTCCGTACAATCCATTGCCACCGGCTACCAGAATCCGCACTTTGTGGATCCCAAACCCAGTTATATCATCAGCCTTTCCAATGCTGATTTATTTGTAACAGTAGGGCTCGATTTGGAAACAGGCTGGTCGCCACAGTTATTAAACAGTTCAAGAAATTCTAAAATACAAAAAGGTTCCGCAGGATATGTAGATGCATCAGAAGGAGTGGGCTTACTACAGGTTCCTTCAGCTGTTAACAGGGGAGAAGGTGATATACATATTTACGGTAATCCCCATTACTGGTTAGATCCATTAAACGGGAAAGTAATTGCCCGCAATATTGCCAATGGTCTGGAAAGGGTGGACCCCTCTAACAAATCATTTTATGAAAAAAATCTTTATGACTTTTTCACAAAAATTGATCAGAAAATGAAAGAGTGGTCTGCAAAAATGACTCCCTATAATGGAACTAAAATAATTGCTTACCACAATGAGTGGGTTTATTTTGAAAAACGGTTTGGTTTACAGATTGTGGACTTCATGGAACCCAAACCCGGCATTCCGCCATCACCTTCTCAATTAGTGAAAGTGATAAAAGAAGTAACTGCCAATAAAATAAAAGTGATCATATCCTCACCTTATTTTACCACTTCTTCATCTGATGTGGTGGCCAAACAAACAGGAGTAAAAGAATTAACGATAGCTACATCTGTTGGGGCTTTTCCTGCAATTAAAAATTATTTTGATTTATTTGATTATGATATAGATCAGATAGTGGCAGTACTTAAATAAGTTTATCAAACAATTGTTTATATAAGAAAGTAAAACTGTTTATTATGTTTCAAATGTTTCAACTGCCCTTTATGGTGCAGGCTTTTTCAGCAGCGCTTTTTACAGGTATATTATTATCTTATCTCGGTGTGCATGTAGTGGGCAGAGGAATTGTATTTGTTGATTTGGCGCTGGGCCAGATATCTTCTTTGGGTGTTGCTTTTGCTGCATTTATCGGCACTGGGGTTACGTCCATCCCGCTGATATTTACATTAAGCGGGGCCTTGCTCATGTCTTTTATTAATATACGTGATAAACGCCTTAAGCAGGAAGCCGTCATTGGAATATTGTATGCTTTTGCCTCGGCGCTTACGGTATTGCTCATTTCAAAAACAGCACATGGCGATAGTGATATACAGGAAGTATTGTTTGGAAATATCTTATCAGTATCCTGGACGCAGATTACAACAATAGGAATTGTATTTGGCGCTATCCTGCTGGTGCAATTAGTGTTCTTTAATAAATTTTTTGCATTAACAGAATCATTTGAAAATGGCGTCAATCACCTTATAGGAATATTCAATATCTGGAATTTTCTTTTTTATATATCCATTGGTCTGGCTATTGTATATGCTGTTAAAATAAACGGAGTAATTCCTGTTTTCTCATATTTAATTATTCCGGCCGTATCAGCTATTATGATTTCAAAAAATAAAACGGCGGTATTAGTTATTGCCATCATCATCAGCATACTGGGTGGTTTCTTTGGCTTAAATTTTTCTTTCCATTACGATTTTCCGGCAGGATCCTCTATAGTGGTGGTGCTGGGTGGTATTTTTATTCTGTCTGCTTTGTACCGTATTATAAAAGGAGCAATTAGTAAAAAACAAACTGATAAAGAACAGGAATTGAGTATAAATTAGTGTCTTTGTCATCCTGAGCCTGTTGAAGGATTGCCGAAGGATACCGAATGTTGAATGGATTTTTTCATTCAACATTTTGTTTTTGAAAAGGAGAATAACCATTTTGTACTTAACTGCATTGCTGCTATTGAGCGGCATAGGCGTCGCACACATAGAAGCCACTCGTCTCATAAAACTAAGAATACTTGACAAAGAAAAACAACCAGGAAGAAAATGAAAAGCTGAACAGGAGCTGAATAGTGAATAATAAAACATTTTGCCATCAGGCAAGTCTATCAAAAATGAACAAATGATGAAACTGCAGTACATAAGCTAAATCAATAAGCAAACCGGAAACCGCCTGACCCCCCGCAGAATTGCAGGATGCTGGATATCCCCCACATAACTAACTAGGCGGGCCTGCCTGGTGGCTGGGATTTCGGACCGCTTTCGTTGGTTACTTTATTTCCCGCAAAAAAAAGTAACAATAACACTTTGAATCTTATTATTAGTCCTGTGATCCTGTCATAAAATGTTTAACCTGAATCCCACTCACCCTTCAACAAAACAGCTATTTTAGGACTAGAAAATCCGCATCCTTACTCCCACTCAAAGGCTACTCAAAGGCTACTCAAAGGCTACTCAAAGGCATGGATAAAGCGTAATTACTAAGTATAAGTAAAAACCTGTCTAACTGTCACAATTCTTCCGGCAGGACACATAATTCGCACTTCGGTAAGGGATGCAAAATATCATTGAGATTATATTTTTTGACTTACAGGACTAAGGCTTATTACGTATAGGTTCCTGTCTGCACAAACCAGCCGTAGTATCTTTTTCTTACTTCAGCACTTAACTTTGATATACTTATTCAAAGTATCAAACTCCATTTTATGTTATACATGATCATCGAAAGATTTCACGATGGTAAAGAGAAAGATATTTATAAACGGGTTGAAGAAAAGGGCAGAATGCTGCCCGAAGGATTGAACTATGTCAATAGCTGGATCGACAGCGAGGTAAGTATTTGTTTCCAGTTGATGGAAACCAATTCAGCAGAAAAAATTCATGAATGGATAAATTGCTGGAATGACCTTGCTGACTTTGAAGTAATACCGGTTATCAGTTCGGCAGAAGCAAAAGCAAAAGTTTTTGCTAACTGATTAGAACAGCTTCTCTTCAATTCTGCGAATGCATAGTTAGTCTTAAGAAACAGCTCCGGTAATGGTGTATGAAGATTTATATTTGTTATAAAACTATCCCATGTTCAAGCAAATACTATTTTCTGCAGTGCTGTCAGTTATTTTTGTTATTCCGCTTATGGCACAAAAAGACAGTACACATCAAAAACCCTTAAGGGTGGCGATAGTTGGATTAGTGCATACACATGTACACTGGATACTGGGAAGACAAAACAGGGGTGATATAGAAATTGTTGGCATAGCAGAACCCAACCGTAAACTGGCCGAACAATATTCAAAACAGCATGGCTATAATATGAATATTGTGTACAGTTCAATGGAAGAGATGATTGAAAAAACAAAACCCGAAGCGGTGCTTGCCTTTAATAGCATCTTTGATCATTTAAAAACAGTGGAATACTGTGCGCCGCGTGGCATTCATGTAATGGTGGAGAAACCATTAGCAGTAAATATGGAGCATGCCAATAAAATGCTCGCCCTAGCAAAAAAATATAAAATTCATTTGCTCACCAATTACGAAACAACCTGGTATGGCAGTAATGAAAAAGCATACGGGTTAGTTCAAAAGGATCAGTTAGTGGGGGATATCAGGAAAATTGTTTTTCATACTGGTCACGCAGGTCCAATAGAAATTGGTTGTAACCCTGAATTTTTAGAATGGCTTACCGATCCTGTACTTAATGGTGGTGGTGCATTAACAGATTTTGGTTGTTATGGCGCTAACCTTAGTACATGGTTTATGAAGGGAGCTACACCGGAAACTGTAACGGCTGTTACACAACATATAAAACCGGAGCTATATCCCAAAGTGGAAGATGAGGCAACTATAATCCTCAGCTATAAAAAAGCACAGGTAATTATACAGGCATCATGGAACTGGCCTTACAGCCGTAAAGACATGGAGCTATATGGCAAAACAGGTTTTGTCTTTTGTAAAGACGGGACCAGCATGCAGGTAAAAGAAAATGAAAAAAAGGAAATGCAAAATATAACTGCTGCAGCTTTGCCGGCAGACAGGAACGATCCATTTATTTATTTTGCCAATGTGATAAGAGGAAATATTAAGATGGACACATATGACCTTTCCTCTCCGGCAAATAATGAAATAGTGATAAAGATACTGGAAGCAGCAAAGTATTCTTCACAAACAGGCAAGACGGTAAATTGGCATGAATATTTTAGAGAATAAAATTCTCACATCCTGCACCAAACTGATAAACTATTTCTTTCGGATCTCACCCACAGGATGAGATCAATTGATAAAATTATTTTAACGTTCAATAATAAGTTTCTGCTGCAAAACCCTGTTATTGATTTGCATGCGGCATACATAGATGCCTGCCGGTAAGCGGCTCCCGTTAAATGAGAGTTTATAAATACCTGCGGGTTTTATCTCT
>JBLMVP010000335.1:0-3337 GCA_050256755.1 Sphingobacteriales bacterium
CGCATCGGTAAACCTGGTAAAAATCTTTCCTAACCCTGCAAAGGAAAAGCTGACGATTTTATTTAGCTCTCTCCAGTCATACAGTTTATTGTATACAATTACAGATGTAACCGGAAAAGTTTGTATGGAAAATAAGCAGGTAGTTAGCCGGGGCTCTCATGTTATTACTGCAAACCTTTCAGGAATTCCGGCGGGAGTTTATTTTGTGCGATTGAATTTTGGAGATGATATTCTTGTACGTAAAATTAATATCCAATAATTTATTTCATTAGCACCTGCACCGTTTCCGGAGATTGTTGTTTCAGAACAATTTCTTTATCTTTTGTCATATCATCCAGTATTGCCTTATTGTAATGACGGATGGTGAGTAATGTCAACCCTTTTTCTACCTGAACATCAAATATCTCAGATGCAGCCATAGCCAGTTTCTCTATTTTATCAGCCCTGTCATCCAAACACATCATTAAACTTACCGCACCACTTTGTATAAGATTGGGTTTAATTTTTATTTCAGTCAGCATTTGATACAAACGGCTTAAAGGTTTTTCTCCCACAAATAAAAAATCCTGCGAATGTAAATGCAGTAATACCTGGTTTTGTTTAAGAACAATAATAGGAGGTAAGCCTTTTAGTAATTCATCATGAATATATGTTCCTTCCAGTTCCGGTTTCAGAAAACATTTTACATAAAGAGGAATACCTTTATTCTGTAAAGGCTTAATTGTTTTGGGATGGATGACCTGTGCACCGTAATAAGCCATCTCAATTACTTCATCATAATTTAATTCGTGAATAGGTTGCGCATCGGGGAATTCTTTGGGATCAGCATTCATAACGCTTACTACATCTTTCCAGATGGTTTGACTTTCTGCATCCAGCATATTGGCAAAAACTGCTGCAGAATAATCACTTCCTTCTCTCCCTAATGTAGTGCTTTCGTTTTCATCCGTGCTGCCAATAAATCCCTGGGTGATAACAATATTTGTTTGAGTAAATAAAGGAACAATTATATTGGTAATGTTGGCTTGTGTAGATTCCCATTCAATATTGGCATCCCTGAAATTATTATCCGTACGGATAATATCTCTTACATCTATCCATATATTATTTATACCAGCCTCATTTAAATAGGAGCTTACAATTGCCGTTGACAATAATTCACCTGCACAAACCACCTGGTCGTAGTAGTAATCAAAATCCCTTACCGGTTTATCATGCAGCAGCCATTCCACTTCAGTAAAAAAATCATTGACTTGTCTTTCCAGTTCATTATAATTTTTAACCAGCAGGTATTTAGCCGTGGTTAAATGATTTTGCTTTACTGCATAAAATAATTCCAGGGCATCTGCTTTCTTTCCTGCAAAAAAAGCTTCCACCACTTTTTCCAAAGCATTGGTGGTTTTGCCCATGGCTGAAATAACTACCAGTAATTTTTGATTGGGATAGTTTTTAAGGATGTCGGCAATATTCTTAATCCTGTCAACACTATTTACACTGGCTCCGCCAAATTTGAATACTTTCATTTTATAGTTTTAGGTTTCGGTTCTGAGTTTTTAGTTTTTTAGTCCTGTTAAATCAACCAGCAACCAGTAGCTAAAAAACAGCAGCAAAAATGACCGCAAATGTCGTAAAAAACTTGTCATGCAATCAACTTTTAAGCTATCTGCTAAAACCTTACTTTTGCATTCTCTATAGCAAATAAGCGTTAAGACCACTTCAGAAATCAATCTTCAATTTATTAAAAAACGATTGCGCTTATGATTATCAACAGGCGGGTTCAAACACTCGATGAATTTACTATTCAGCAAATGCGGGACTTCCCTCATGCCACTGGTGAACTGGCTGGTCTGCTACGCGATATTGGTTTAGCTGCCAAACGAATTAATGTAGAAGTAAACAAAGCAGGTTTGGTAGATATTTTGGGTGATGCAGGAAGTATCAATGTTCAGGGTGAAGATGTAAAGAAATTAGACATATTTGCCAACAACCAGTTTATGGGTGTATTAAAACATGGCATAAGCTGTGCCGGTATCGCCAGTGAAGAGCTGGATGATTTTATTGCCTTTGATGATCCGGTTAGTAATAATTCCAAATATGTATGTTTATTTGATCCATTGGATGGAAGCGGTACTATTGATGTGAATGTTTCTATAGGAACAATTTTTAGTGTGTACCGTCGTGTTACACCATTGGGTACACCTGCAACTGCCGAAGATTTTTTACAGCCTGGAATTAACCAGATTGCTGCTGGTTATATCGTGTATGGTTCATCAACCATGCTGGTATATGCAACACGCCGGGGTGTTAATGGTTTTACACTTGATCCTTCTGTTGGTGAGTTTACGATGAGTAACCCCAATATTAAATGTCCCGATAGTGGCAAAATATATTCAGTGAATCATGGAAATTACTTTCAGTATTCCAATGGTGTGCAGGAATATATACAGGTTTGTCAGAAAAAAACTAAAGATACAGGCGGGCCATACACACAGCGATACATTGGAAGTATGGTGGCTGATGTTCACCGTAATTTAATTAAAGGTGGAATATTTATGTACCCCGCCACCACCGACAAACCAAAAGGTAAACTGCGTTTGTTATATGAGTGTAATCCATTTGCTTTTATTATAGAAGTAGCAGGAGGCAAAGCAACAAATGGAAAGCAAAGAATATTAGATGTGAAACCAACAGAACTTCACCAGCGTTCGGCCTTTTTTGTTGGCAGTAAATTAATGATGGAAGAATTAGAAAAATGTCTAACCCGGCATTTGTAAGATTTTTACATTTGCATTTTATATGATTGAGATTATTGAATATGAAAACAAATACCAGCCGGATTTTCACCGGCTTAATTTAGCATGGTTGGATAAATATAATTTAACTGAAAGCCATGACCTGATGGTTTTAAATGATCCTGAAGGAACAATCATTAACCGGGGAGGTTTTATCTGGCTGGCCAAAATGGATGATAGAATTGTGGGTTCATCTGCCTTAATTAAAGAAGCAGATGGTATATATGAATTGGCAAAAATGGGAGTAGATGAAAATTACCAGGGCAAGGGGATTAGCAAATTGTTAATAGAAGCCTGTATTAAAAAAGCCAGGAAATTGGTGCCGTTAAACTGGAGCTTTTTTCCAATCACCAGTTAAAAACAGCATTGGGCCTATATGAAAAATATGGTTTTTATCATGTAAATGTCACTGATTCTCCCTTTGAAACGGCTGATGTAAAAATGGAAATGATTTTATAATTCTTTTTTTCCTGCAATGGTATAGTAATTGCATATAAAAAGAAAAATCTCTCTATGAAATTCCGGTTAAAACCTTTTGTAATAAG
>JBLMVP010000336.1:0-3284 GCA_050256755.1 Sphingobacteriales bacterium
AATGCTTTAAATGCCCAGAACGAAATATGGTCAGTAATATGCATTTTAGTTAAAGGAATATCACCCACTTTACCTTTAAAATATTTCTTATAATCCGTTACAAAAATCCAGTAAATATAAAGCAATGAATAAGCAAACCAGAAATACCAATGCTGGTATTTATGCATTTTATAATGTTTTTGTGTTTCGCATAAACGCAAAAAAGGTTTGGCATCAATATCATCATCTACCCCATCAATATTAGTATAGGCATGATGGATGACATTGTGCTTAGACTTCCACATAAAATTATTGGCGCCTAAAAAATTTAATGATAGTCCGGCCAGTTCATTCACCCATTTATATTTGCTGAAGCTTCCGTGTGCACCATCATGCATCACATTAAAACCGATTGCTGCGGTTAATCCGCCCAGCAAAATACATTCAACTAATGCAAGTAAAACCGGTGGAGTAAAGAAGACCAGATGTATATAAACAAACAGGAAACTTACTACAAGGATTATAGCTTTAGTAAATAATTTATAGTTACCGGTTGTAGATGTTCCTACTTCTTTAAAGTAATCAGTTATACGTTTTTTTAACTCTGAGTGAAATGAGTGAGGGACATTGGAGAATTTAATCGTTGACATTCAATATGTATTAAAATAAAAATTGTTGCAAACTTACTATATATAACGTATAGTTGGGTTAAAAAGTTCTTACCACCTGTGTATTAGTCTCCTTTGGTCAATTAAGTTTCAACCTGTATTAGGGCCTCAAGGCTGCGAATACCTATTTTTTTCTCTGAAGTGAATCCTTCAGCAAATCTAACACCTATTCGTTTGCCAAGCATTCTTGCTCTTGCAATTACACCTTCATAAAATTCAGGTGAAGAAATATAAGTTTGCGGTCCATCCTTTCCATTACTTTTAAACTGGGTGCCATAAGCCTCAATTGCTTTCATTCGTTGTTCAAAAACATCGCTTATATCAATGATAACATGTGGTTCCAAGTACCTGTCCTGGATATAATGAAGCAAGTAAGAGGGTCTCCATTTTTCCTGGGCTTTTCCATCATCATCAAAGGTTTCCAGTTTGGCAAGTCCTGAAAGAAAACAAGCATCTGAAATTAATTCAGCTGCACGGCCATGGTCTGGATGCCGGTCGCTGAATGCATTTCCAATTACTATATCTGGTTGATATTTCCTGAGAACCTTTATTAACTTAAGCTGATGTTCTTCATCATTTTTAAAAAACCCATCTCTCATTCTCAGATTTTCACGAACAGTTATCCCCATAATTATACCGGCAGCCGCAGCTTCCTGGTATCTTGTATCAACTGTTCCTCTGGTACCCAATTCACCCTGTGTTAAATCCACTACTCCTACTTTCTTTCCTAATTTAACTTCATTGATAATAGTTCCTGAACATCCTAATTCCACATCATCCGGGTGAACGCCGATGGCGAGTAAATCTAATTTCATTTTTATAAAATATAGTCAAAGTTAATAAATGAGGAGTTAGTGACTGCTGTATCCGTATTGCCGGTAATAATAACCATATGAAGATGCTTCGAGGTCTTTAAGTATGTTAGAAATCTGCCGGTCAAATTTATCTTCTTCCGGATGATAGTCCTGTTTTAAACTGGTGCCAAAAAAGAATAACACACTTTGCCAGAAACGGGCGGTAAACCCACCTTTCATTTCTTTTATTATTTCGAAACAATCATTATTCGTTTCCCTGTAAATTAATTTCATCAATACTTTTCCCTGGTATACCGATAAATCCTGCAGCTTGTCAGAAAATTCTTTTTTCAGCTCTTTTTCACGGCTTTTGATATATACTTTTCTTTCTCTTCGGCCATCTATGCTTTGCAGGTGAGCATTTACATCATTAAACACTTTACCAGCAGCAACAGCATAAGGATAAGTTACATAAACTGCATTACGCAACCTTGTCCATTCAGCCGTAATTTTTTTTCTTGTTTCTTCATCACAATTACAAACGGTTACTTCCTGTAATTCGCGGTAAGATAAATACTCTCCATTATAATTGAAAACGGGTACCACAATTGTATCGTTAGGGCCAAATTTTTGTTTGGGACGGGTAGAGTCCTGCTGTGCTTTCAAACCTGTTTGGGAAAGGATTAAAAGCAGCAATAATGAACAATATGTTTTCCAATGCAGCTTCACGAACTATAAAAATAGAAAATCTGTTTCAGAATAAAGACAAGAATGGTGTTAAAATGGATGCTTGCGGGAAGGGAGTAAGTTTATAGGCTAAAAAGCCAGATAAAGTTTGTACAATGTTGCTGTTTAAATGTATTTTTTGTATCAGAAACCATTAAATTCCTATATACCACCCTGTTTACTTATATACTCAATATACTTTATATACCCGAAAGCTTATTCATTCTGAATCGTCTCCACATCGACATCAGGAATCCAATTACCATAATAATTATTCCCAACCATAAAATATTAATCATTGGAAATACATAGGCTTTAAGAGTAACATATTGAAGCAGGGAATCGGATTCTTTTACTCCGATATCAATTCCCTGTGGAGTAATAGAATTTATTCTGACAGAAAGATTTTGAGATAAAACAGTGTCAGCTACAGAAACACTATTCCCTTTTGAAAACAATAATAAAGGCTCAGCCAATCGCAGGGAACTATCCTTACCTTTTATTGAAATACTTAAGGCAATAACCGAATCGGTACCGGCAGTATTTATTCTTGTACGCTGGTAAGTTTTTTTAATACTGTCAACAATAAAAAAGCCTGCAGAATAAAAAACACTGTCACCAACTTTAACTATTTTGTTATGATAAGTAGCTGTGTCTTTATTTTTTTCCGGATCAGGTAAGGAAGTGATATAAGTAAAAACATCTTTATTCCAGTAATGTCTGGCATCGGGATTAGCCATCAACCCACTGTTACCTTTATAATTGATAAAGGCATTGGGATATAAATTGAAATTTTCTTTACCGTTTTTATTTTGAAAATTAATTTCAAAATAATGTTTGGGGTCACCAGTAAAGAATGTGTCTTTAACATAGTTGACCATATACTGGTTCATAGACATTTGCTGACCTTTTACCAGCGTTAAATTTTCTTTAGGGTCTTCTGTACTCTCAGAACCAAAATTCATCATGATACCCGAAGTATTCCAGCTAATCACTTCTTTTTTGGAGGAGGAAATCAGTATACCAGCTAAACTCAAAGCAAAACCCACATGTGCCACTGATGCACCGGCCTTTAAAATATCGCCCTTTACACCTATCCATATATACATGGCATTGA
>JBLMVP010000337.1:0-7290 GCA_050256755.1 Sphingobacteriales bacterium
AAATTAAGTTTCCGCTACAATTTTGAAAATATTGAGACAGTTGATCGGCAATTGCTGAAAGGGGGGATACGTTTGGCAGGTTTGTTAAACGAAGTTTTTAAATAGCAAGATTTGCCTTTACATAAACGTGGTTTAAGCATTGCATATTAAATTTAAACCAGGTTTATACCCTCCGTGACTGCCGCGGTTTTCCAAAACTCAGGGTAACGGTTTACCATTTATATAAATTCTGGCTTTAAGAAATTTATGAATGATAAAAATCAATAGTTTCCATCTGTAAATTGATTTACTCAACCGAACTAATTACTCAACTACCAATTTTTACATCATGAGAAAAAATCTGCTTCTATGCCTGCTGGCATTTAACTGCTTAGCTGCCTATGCACAAACTCCATTGTTATTGCGACAGCCTGCCGTAAATAACAATGGCTCAATGGTTGCTTTTTCATTCCAGGGCGATATCTGGACAGTTCCAATCGCCGGAGGCAAAGCAACCCGTCTTACCATACATGAAGGTTATGAAGGCAATCCTGTTTTCAGTCCCGATGGAAAACAAATTGCTTACTCCGGTTCCCGTTATGGCAATAATGATATTTTTATTATGCCTGCTGAAGGCGGTTTACCAAAACGGCTTACTTATAATTCTGCTGCTGATAACATTGCAAGCTGGACATTGCCGGGAAAAATACTTTTCTCTACTAACCGGGAGTTTCGTCAAATGGAAAGGCCCAATGAAGTATATACTATCAGCCCTGCCGGTGGTACAGAATCAAGGGAAATGGATGTTATGGGTTATGATCCTGTTTATTCACCTGATGGGCGTTTTATTGCTTTTGTAAAAGGTGACATCAATCCTGTTGCCCGTTATGCTTATAAGGGAAGTTCCAATCGTGATATCTGGCTTTATGATACCAAGAACAAAACCTATACTAAGTTGCCGGGTTTTGAAACGAACGACATTTTGCCGCAATGGGGGAAAAATAATACGCTTTATTTTTTAAGCAGTATTGACGGAGCTTATAATCTTTATCGTTTAATGCTAAATGCAGACGG
The DNA here is from genome assembly GCA_050256755.1 of Sphingobacteriales bacterium. GTDB lineage: Bacteria > Bacteroidota > Bacteroidia > Chitinophagales > Chitinophagaceae > AWTP1-9. The sequence continues at coordinate 1,054 of JBLMVP010000337.1, forward strand.
CAAAGCTAATGACAAGCCTGAGAAAATAACTTCTTACAAAGATGAGTCAATCCGTTATTTCAGTATTTCTGCTGATGGCAGTACCATCGTTTTTGAAAAAGACATGAACCTGTATTCAATGAAATCGTCCGGAAGTGATGTTAAAAAAATAGATGTAATAATAAATGCGGATGAAAGGCTTGATCCATATGAACAAAAAACTTTTACTAATAGTGCAGAAGGTTATTCGGTATCTCCCAATGGTAAATTGATAGCTTTTGCTATACGGGGAGAAATATTTATTAAAGAAATTGATAAAGAAAAAACCCGCAGCATTAACGTTTCGGATCATGCATACAGGGATATACAACCCGTGTGGTTGAATGACTCATCCCTTATTTTTTGCAGCGACAGGGCCGATGAAAATTTTGATATGTATTTGGTGCAATCTGCTGATACCGCACAACAAAACCTTTTTAAAACCTACAAACATAAAATTACCCGCATCACTAAATCACCGCTGGATGAAAGTAATCCTGTTATTTCAGGTGATGGTAAAAAAATTGCTTATGTACGCAGCCGCGGAACATTAGTGGTAGCTGATATTGCTGCAGATGGTAAACTGAGTAATGAAAAGATATTGAAAGATGGATGGGCTGCTCCATCCGGAATAGCCTGGAGTCCTGATAATAAATGGTTGGCTTATTCTGCGACAGATTTATATTTTAATAACGAAGTATTTATTCAAGCCGCTGATAATTCTTCACCTGCTGTTAATGTTTCAATGCATCCACGTACAGACCGTTCACCCATGTGGAGTGCAGATGGTTCCAAACTGGCATTTATTTCTGAAAGAAGTGTGGGCCGCAGTAATGATGTATGGTTTGTATGGCTTAAAAAAGAGGATTGGGAAAAAGATACCCAGGATTGGCAGGAAAGAGAAACGCCACCAACAGATAATGCTTCCAAATCATCTGATAAAAAAACAACCAAACCAATAAAAATTGATTTTGAAAATATTTATGAAAGAGTAAAACAGGTAACCAATTTCCCCGGTGATGAAAACGATATTGCTATTTCAAAAGATGGAGAAACGTTTTATTACACTACTGCCAGCAGCAGCGCCAAAGGGCGTGACCTCTACAGCATTAAATGGGATGGAAAAGAACTAAAAGAAATTACAAAAGGCGGAACCAACCCTTCTGATATAACAATGGATAAGGAAGGCAAATATCTTTATTACCGTAAACAGGGTACACTTGCCAGAATTGATATAAAAGCCGGCACGCAGGAAGCTTTACCTTTTGCCGCTAAAATGAAAATAGATTATGTGGCGGAACGCACACAGGTTTTTAATGAAGCATGGCGAACCATCCGTGATGGTTATTACGATCCGGAGTTTCATGGTACCAACTGGAATAAGATGCATGATAAATATATTGACCGTTGTGTGTATGCCAGTACAGAAACTGATTTCAGGGATATGTTTGTGCTGATGCTGGGAGAATTAAATTCCAGTCATACTGGTTTTACTGTTAAAGAACGACTGGAAACACAAAACGTTGAAACGGGTTTAACAGGGGCAGAACTTACACCACTTGAAAAAGGAATGAAAGTGACGCATGTGATTACCGGTTCGCCGGCAGAAAAAGAAGCGAGTAAATTATCAGCGGGTGATATCATTACTGCTGTGAATGGAGAGCCGGTAAACGGAACTTCCAATTTTTACAGTATGCTGAACGGGTTAACCAATGAAAAAGTAATACTCAATGTTACTGGTGCTGATGGTAAGGCAAGAGAAGTATTGATTCGGTTAACACAATCATTGTCGGATAATTTATATAAAGAATGGGTGGAGAACAGGAGAAAATTAGTTGATAAGTTTTCCGGTGGCAAACTGGGATATATTCATATCCGCAGTATGGATTTCCCCAGTTTTGAAGAAGTGGAAAGAGAGTTTACTGCCGCTGGTTATGAAAAAGAAGGAATGATCATCGACGTTCGTTATAATGGTGGCGGTTCAACTACTGATTACCTGATGTCTATTTTAAATTATAAGCAACATGCATATACCATTCCCCGCGGTGCTACGGATGATTTGGAAAAAAATAAAAAGAAATTTCGTGATTATTACCCGATAGGAGAAAGATTAGTGTATGCTGCATGGACTAAACCATCTATTGCCATTTGTAATGAGGGAAGTTATTCCAATGCGGAAATATTTGCTCATGCTTATAAAACATTGGGTATAGGTAAGCTGGTGGGTGTGCCTACCAATGGTTCTGTTATTTCAACAGGTGGAAAAACATTAATGGATGGTTCCTTTGTTAGATTGCCTTTACGGGGATGGTATGTAAAGGCAACTGATAAAAACGAAGAGTTAGGGCCGGCCGTACCGGATATTATTGTTGAAAATAAACCTGACTGGCTTGCCAACGGCACAGATGATCAGTTAAAAGCAGCAGTGGACGAATTGATGAAAGAAATTAATGCTAAAAAAGATAAATAAAGCCGGATAGTTTAATAGTTCAATAAGGGCTGCTGTAATAAGCGGCCCTTTTTATTATCTACTTATGCAGCAAAATAGTTTATGGGGACACAAGTGAGAAAACAAAGAGAGGTGACTTGTTTATTGCAGAGCTGATATTGTTCATTTACTACCCGGCAGTACCAATTGCAGAACTGACTCTTCCCATTGTCCCAGCCGCTGGTGTAATTGCAGCAGGTGATAACGTGAATGACGCACCCGAAGATGTGAAATATGCAGCCGAAGATGTAAAATATGCGCCACGAGATGTGAAATATGTACCCGAAGATGTAAAATATGCGCCGCAAGATGTGAAATATGCACCTGAAGATGTGAAATATGCGCCGCAAGATGTGAAATATGCACCTGAAGATGTAAAATATGAGCCGCGAGATGTGAAATATGCACCTGAAGATGTAAAATATGAGCCGCAAGATGTGAAATACAGGCTAAAAACGTGAAAATACAGTGTGTAAATGTGCAATTGGACCAATTTGCATTGATTCACTGCAACTTTCACCGACTCTATTTTTTTTGTTGTTGGTCATAGAAATTAATTGCAATGAGAATTCGGAACAACCAAGTGGACGAATCATCCACTGGATGATTCGAAGGCAACATACGATGCCATAAAATACAAAAGCTGATTACCCGCCTTCCTTAAAAAATCCGATGGGCAGGCATAATTCTCCTCCAACGTCAATCATGCGACAAGGCAATACCTCAAATTGAATTCTTTTTGCAGTTGAAACAATTTGATATGACCAATCATTACGACATTATTATAATTGGTACGGGAAGTGGTGGCAGCACTATGGCGTATAAATTAGCACCTACCGGAAAAAGAATCCTGATTTTAGAACGCGGTGGATTTATTCCGAAAGAAAAAGAAAACTGGGATCCGCATGAAGTGGTTACCAAAGGACGTTACCGCCCTAATGAAGAATGGTACGATAAGGATGACAAACCTTTTAAACCTTTTATTCATTATAATGTTGGTGGTAACAGTAAAATGTATGGAGCGGCTTTATTCCGTTTTCGTGAAAGCGATTTTGAAAAAGTAAATCATTATGGTGGTGTATCACCTGAGTGGCCATTGAAATATGAGGTTTACGAACCTTATTATACTGTAGCAGAAAAATTATACAGTGTGCATGGCAAACGTGGTATCGATCCAAGTGAACCGCCAACCGATGCAGCTTATCCTTTGCCACCATTAGCCTATGAACCATTGATACAGGATTTGGAAGGAAAGATGAAGCAATTAGGATTACAGCCATTTCCATTACCAATGGGAGTTCAGTTACCACAGGATTATACGAAAACAGAAGCACCGGTGGTATTGGAAAACTTTGATGGTTTCCCTGATTTAACTGACAGCAAAGCAGATGGACAGGTGATGTGTTTACGTCCGGCATTGATGAATAAGAATGTTACACTGATGACGAATGCATATGTAGAGAAATTAGAAACAGATGAAAGTGGTAAAAAAATTTCGAATGTAGTGGCGATTATTAATGGAGAAAAAATAAAATTCAGCGCTGATTTGGCTTTTGTTGCCTGTGGTGCCGTAAACAGTGCAGCTTTGTTTTTACGCAGTGCTAATAATAAACATCCATATGGTTTAGCTAATTCATCTAACCAGGTGGGAAGAAATTTAATGCTGCATCACAATGGTTGTTTAGTGGCGTTTACGAAAAAGAAAAATGATTGCGTATTTCAGAAGAGTTTGGGTTTGGCAGATTTTTATCACGGTGCGGATAACAGTGAATTTCCATTGGGAGAAATACAATTAATGGGTCGTAATGATCCAGATACGATATTGTGGTTAGGTGAGACGATTGCTCCGGGTAAAACTTACAACGAGCTAAAAGAAATGACGATTGATTTCTGGTTAACAGCAGAAGACTTACCATCACCTGACAACCGTGTTGAATTAAAAAAAGACGGTTCTATAAAAGTGAATTATACAAGAACGAATTATACGGCGTATGAAAAATTAAAAGATAAATTGAAAGAAGTGTTTGCTAAGCTGGGAGAACTAGATGCTGATTATAAAGATACACAATGGGGCGGGTATGATTTGGATGTAAGTGGTATGAGTCACCAGAACGGCACATTACGATTTGGTAATGATCCTGATACTTCTGTACTGGATTTAAATTGTAAAACACACGATATAGAAAATTTGTATGTGGTGGATGCCAGTTTTTTTCCAAGTTGTGGTGCTTTTAATCCGGCATTAACTATTGCTGCAAATGCGTTAAGAGTGGGGGATCATATTATTAATGATGTGTTGAAGACGAATAATGCAGGCGCGGAGGCAACAAGGCACAAAGGTGTTGTGGTATAGAATGTCATTGTAAAAAACAGTTGCACCTGGTGCCATAGTGCCCATGTGCCTCTGTGACTGTTTTCATTATGGAAGAAATTGCAAAAACGATAACAATATATGTAAGCCATACTTTGGAAATAATTTCAGCTGTGGTGATTGGATTTGCACTGGTAAAACTGGTGTTTAATTACTTCAGCAGTTTTACTTTGAAAAAAAACGGGTTAAGTGCAGAAGAAGCAAGAGTGAGATTTGGAAGTTCGGTAGCGGTTGCACTGGAGTTATTATTGGGTGCAGATGTATTAGCTACGGCAGTGGCCCCCAGTTGGGATGATATTGGAAAACTGGCAGCTATTGCTACTATCCGTACCATACTCAATTATTTTCTTGAAAAAGAATTAAAGCATATGGGTATGATGAAAAATTATTTATAAATGCTGACACGTACCTTTCAAATGAACTGCAAAATTTTATTATCGGTATTTGTTTTCATCAGTTACGCAAAATCTTTGTCTGCTCAACAGCCGGTTAGTAATAAACAATTGCCGCAGGGTTATGAAAAAGAAGCCATCATTGCTTTATCTTATTTTCCCGAATTAAAAAATACGCATATAACGTTTCGCATCATTAATGCTTATACACCGCTCAGCACTAAACCAATATTCTTCAGCATTTTTAAAAAGCCGGCCAAAAGAAAATATTTTATTACTATCAGTAACCAGACAACGGATAAATTATCACCAATTTTATTTAAGCAGTTAACTGACAGTGCTAAAATTGGTGTTCTTGGGCATGAACTTAGTCATGTAGCTGATTTTCAGAATAAACATTTTTTTCAATTTCTTCATTTGGGATTAAAACATTCTTCTAAAAAATTCCAGGACAAGTTTGAATTTAATACTGACAAAATTTGTTTGCAGCATGGGCTGGGGAGCTATTTGCTGGCCTGGAGTGTTTTTGTACGTAATGCTTTGCATATTGTTAACTGGAGAGGGGCTGATAATATTAATGAAAAAAATGAGATGATTGAAAGGTATATGAATCCCGGTACGATTAAAAACTATCTCAGGCAGACCTTAGTAAAATAATTTCTTCAGTTTCTCTTTTCAGGTCAATTGGTTGACAAGTTATATTGCCCGCATTTTATTCCTTTACATTATGAGAGTAATGCCTATACGGATATATACCGACAGTGGTGGCTGGATGCAGATGAAAGCTTCCTTTAAAAAAAACTGGATACATTACCTGCAGGAAGCATTGGGCCTTGCCATATTTATGATATCGGCCTGTTTTTTTGGTGCTATGTTATTCTCTGATAAAAGTTCATGGTATTATGTATTGCCAAACTTAATGAGCAGGAATGTTGTAATGGGTGTTGCCATGGGTTCAACAGCGCTAT
>JBLMVP010000338.1:0-3824 GCA_050256755.1 Sphingobacteriales bacterium
GAAAAGTGCCGAGCACCAAAAGCTATACAAGCAATTTTTGCAAAGGGCAAATAAAAATAAGGTTTTAAAACTCTTACCCGATTTGCATGAAGAGGCTTTTGAAAAAGTGGATTGCCTTCAATGTGCTAATTGCTGCAAGAATTATTCTCCACGTTTTAAAACACCGGATATAAAACGTATATCCAAACACCTTAAAATGAAAGAGGGTGATTTTATTGAAACCTATTTACGATTGGATGAAGAAGGAGATTATGTAGCCAATTCAAAACCTTGCCCTTTTTTAGGAGAAGATAATTATTGCCGCATTTACGATGTTCGTCCTTCTGACTGTGAAAGGTTTCCTTACACAGATGAAGATGTAATCATCAAAAGGCAAGCTCTTACTTTAAAGAATTCAACCTTCTGCCCTATTACTTACTATGTGCTGGAAAAATTAATGCAATCTATTTCGAAGTAAGTTCTTCATAAGCTGCATTTATGGATCGATCAATTCCATCACCTTTCCAATCAGGTGCGCCGGGAATAATAGTTGCCTTTAAAATTTCCTCTTTTGTTTTACCCGATTTAATTTCTCCTTCTACAAATTGCAGCACTTTACAAAGATAATCGCCAAAAGCTTTCAAGTCATCAGCAGTTCCGGTAATATCATAACCTGTTCCTGAGTGACCAAAAATATAAGTCGTCGTCTTACTAAACTTATTTGTTGCTTTGTCCAGTAAATCAATCCAGTTTTTAATACTGGCACCGGCTGATTTATCAATAAACGGATGACGTCGGTTAAAAACCAAATCACCCATGTGTACAATATTGGCATGCTGAAAATGAACTAAAGCATCTCCATTGGTATGACCGGGGCCAAAATAATGCAGGCAAATTTTTTCCTTCCCCACTTTCTGGCACCAGGTATCACCAAATAGCTGGTCTGGATATAATTGCTGATCTTCGTTTTTCTTTTCTTTTGCCACTCTTTCCTGGTTAGCTTTTGAATTAGTATGGGCCAGTACATGTGCTACCAATCCTTTAAATGCAATATTGCCACCGGTATGATCGAAATGATGGTGTGTATTGATTAATACCTCAAAAGGTTTATCACTTTTCTTTTTTAATTCATCAATCAAATGAGGGGCAGTATCGGGAAATTGTGCATCCACTACAGCAATACTATTCTTCGCCAGCAGGAATGCGATGGTACCACCTTTTTCATTAAAGATGCCAATGTTATCCGTGAGCATTTTTATTTTCCATGGATTTTCAAAAAATGCGGCAACTATTTTTTGTTGCGCAATCGTAAGTGCTCCCAATGTAAGTGCGGTGGATTGAATGAATTGACGGCGTTGCATACAGATTTTTTTTATTAGGAATCAAGTTTAATATTCGAATTTACGAAGAGTTGGCGCTTTAAACCAGGTAATTATTACCACCAGTAATGTCATACATCCGCCAAAAATTACTGACGGTACCGTACCCATTATTCTTGCCATAAAACCACTTTCAAACTGCCCCAGCTCGTTGGAAGAATTGATGAACATAGAATTGACGGATGAGACCCTCCCCCTCATTTCATCAGGCGTGGATAATTGCAAAACAGTACCCCGAACAATAACGCTGATTCCATCCAGCATTCCTGCCAATACCAATGCACAAAATGAAATCCAGTAAAACTCTGATAAACCAAAAGCGATAATACACAAACCAAAACCTGCGACAGCTATAAATAATTTTTTTCCCTGTTTTCTTTTCATGGGGGATAATGTCATGGTAACAATGGTAATAACTGAACCAATATCAATGGCTGCATTAAGCCATCCAAAACCAATGGGTCCAACCTGCAATATTTTTTGAGCAAATTCCGGTATCAATGCAACAGCACCACCAAAGAGTACTGCAAATAAATCCAGTGAAATGGCGCCGAGCAAAATTTTATTTGTTTTTACAAACCTCAACCCTTCTTTTACACTTTCCCATGCACCAATATCATTGTTCTTTGCTATGGCAGGTTTTGGTTTGATATTAGACAATACAAATGTTGCCACTAATATATAAGCCATAATAATACAGAACGTAACATTCACTCCAAACCAGGCAATAAAAAATCCCGCTGAAGCATGACCAAGTATAGATGCTGTTAACCAGGTAGAGGAACTGATATTGGCAGCAAATGGCAATAAATGACGGGGAACTAATTGAGATATAATAGCATTGGTGGTTGGCCCAACAAAAGCCCTTATAATTCCGGTAAAAAAGATAACGAGATAAAAAGAATACTCCAGTATTTTTTTATTGAACTGACTTTCCACTGATGGCATTGTAACAATAATCAAAGCTGTTACACATAAACAGTAAGAAAGCATTCCCCGCACTAATATCTTTCGCTTATCTGATTTATCAATAACATGACCGGCATATAATGCAAGAGAAAAAACAGGAATAAATTCAGACAAGCCTACCAATCCTATAGAAAAAGAACTTTTCGTTAACTGGAAAAGTTGGTACGCTACCACCGTGCCCACCATCCTTAATGCCATAATATAAAAAAAACGGGAAAATATAAAGAACCGGTATTCTTTTTCGTGAAGAGGCGTTAAACTTTGTGGAAGGTTGAGCTTTATTTTCATGAATGAGAAAGCAAATCTAAGAAACAAATTTATTATGGCAGTGTTATATAATGCTGCCCCACTTCATAATCTTTGCCCAATGCCTCTGTAATAATTTTAAGGTGTGCTTCATTACCCAGGAAATCTGCATTACCTGCATCAACAAACAGGGTTTTTATATTATGCTGTTTAATGTAATGTGTATAGGTCTGCTGGATATTGAACAAATAATCATCCGGGATATTTTGTTCGTATGAACGGTTTCTTCTTTTGATATTTTCCTGTAGTTTGGTTACGGGTGCATGCAGGTAAATTAAAATGTCCGGTTGAATTAATTGCTGGTTAATGATTTCAAATAAACGCTGGTACAAACGGAACTCTTCGTCGGATAAATTTACTTTGGCAAACAATAAGCATTTGGTGAAAAGATAATCAGACACTGTAATATGCTGAAACAACTCCTTAGTATGAACCAGGTCCTTTAGTTGTTTATACCTCTCCGCCATAAAAAACAACTCCACCGGAAATGCATATTGAGCAGGATTTTCATAAAACTTAGCCAGGAAAGGATTATCAGCAAACTCTTCCAGTATCAGCCGTGCATTATAGTGTTTAGCTAATAAATGAGCCAAAGTAGTTTTACCGGCGCCAATATTCCCTTCTATTGTTATAAAATGATGGTTCATTAATACAGTCCTGAGTTCTTAGTTCAGAGTTTTAAGTTTTTGCTGATTACTTTTAATTACTATCATGAATCAATTCGTCAAAATAAGCAAATACAATCCAATTAAAATTTTGATTAGAGAAACTTGTGGAAAAATTCCTCATGTTATGCCAGCTTTCTTACTTCCAGCTTGTCTTTGCACCTAAATAAAAGCTCGTGTATAGATTTATTTAGAACTGGGTGTTTAAACTGTGGCATCAATTCATTTAATGGCACCAGTACAAACCTCCTGTTTTGTATTTGCGGATGCGGGATAGTAAGATTGGTATTGTTATAAATTTCTTTATTATAAAAAAGTATATCAATATCAATTAAACGGGGCGCATTTTTTACTGTTCTTTTTCTGCCCATATCTTTTTCAATAGTCAGTATTTGCAGCATTACATCAGCCACTGGTTTTTTTGTTTCTATTACCAGTGCCTGGTTTAAAAAATCGGGCTGATTGCTGTTACCCCAGGCTGCAGTTTCATACAATGAAGATTTACGCAACACCTTCCCTATTTTCT
>JBLMVP010000339.1:0-4235 GCA_050256755.1 Sphingobacteriales bacterium
AATTTTCCCGAATACAAGCCACCCGGTTATTAATACCAAAAAACTAAAGGGGAAATAAAAACGTAAGGCTGATAAAGGTGCAATTAACTTCCATCCACCAATAAAAATTCGGATGTCTTCAAAAAACAAAAAAACAAGCATGAACAGCGAAGTATAAACCGCCGCATGTTGACGGTTACGAAATGATTTATTACACAAAAAGAAAATAATTCCCGCCAGCAGTAAATACTGAACAAATAAAATAAATAAATCTGTAAATGAAACCAGGCCAATATACCCTGAATAACCATGAAGGATAAAGAAAAGGATAAGCCATATAAAATGTCCGTTACTATGAAGTATCCTTTTAATCAATTTTAAAAAGGTATTTAAAACAAACCGTACAATTGTGAATCCACTTTCTGTATAATTTCACCAAAATGTTCTTCTTTTTCTGCAAACTTATTTTTATCTACATCAATAACAAGGAGCGAGCCTTCTTTATAACCATCAATCCATTTATTATAATAATCGTTGAGCTTTTTTAGATAATCAAGACGAATATTTTCTTCATATTGCCTGCCTCTTTTTTGTATCTGGTCAACCAATGTTGGCACCGAGGCCTGTAAATAAATAAGGAGGTCGGGTGGCTGCACCATTGTTTTCAATGTTTGAAAAAACAAATAGTAATTATCAAAATCTCTTTTGCTCATCAATCCCATGTCATGAAGGTTAGGAGCAAAGATATTCGCATCTTCATAAATCGTTCTGTCCTGAATTACTGTTTCGGTGCCACGCTGAATTTCGAGCAATTGATTAAGCCGGCTGTTTAAAAAGAATATCTGCAGGTTAAAACTCCAGCGGGGCATATCCTCATAAAAATCGTTGAGGTATGGATTATGGTCAACATCTTCAAACTGCGGAATCCATTTATAATGCTTGCTCAGCATTTTCGTCAATGTAGTTTTACCGGCACCTATATTACCAGCCACAGCGATGTGTTTTGCTTTTTTATTCTTTGCCATAATCTATTGCGGATTTCCGGTTGCAGATGGCTGATTTGCTATCTGGCGGAACGTCTAAAGTAATTAAAATCTCTATTCTGAAATCTAAAATCAAAAATAATTTAATCGCATTGCTTCTCTTACCAATTCCATAGTTGCTTTAGCGCTTTTACGGGCCTTTTCTGCGCCCTTTTCCATCACTTCTTTCAGGTATTTTTCATCACTCAAAATGGCATTTACCTTTTCACGGATGGGTGATATGAAATTCACCATATCCTCACCCAGCTGTTTCTTCATATCCCCGTAACGGATAACACAGTTATTATAATCGTCTTCAAATTTTTTAATTACGTCTGCTCCGCTCACCAGTTTCATCAATAAAAAAAGGTTTTCAATATACTCCGGCTTTTGAGAATAAGATTCAGTGGGACCGGCATCTGTTTTGGCCTTCATTACTTTTTTACGAACGACATCATCCTCATCGGCAAGATTTAATGTTGCATACTGGTTTTCGCTCTTACTCATTTTACCACTACCATCTAAACCAGGAACTTTTAAAAGTTCACTGCCAAAATTAAAGGCAACGGGTTCGGGAAATATATTACCATAGCGATGATTAAACCGGTTGGCAAAGTTACGGGCCATCTCAAGGTGTTGCTCCTGGTCTTTGCCTACAGGTACCAGTTTAGCACGGTGAACAAGTATATCTGTTGCCATTAACACGGGGTACGTTAATAAACCTGCATTTACATTATCAGGATGCTGGCGGGCTTTATCTTTAAATGTGGCGGTTTTTTCCAGTTCACCTTTATAAGCCAGCATATTTAAATAGAGGTATAACTCTGAGGTTTCATAAATATGACTTTGACAATACAACGTTGCTTTATCAGGATCCAAACCGGAGGCAATATTTTCTGCCAGTACCCGATGAACATTCACTTTTAATTCCTTCGTATCGGGATGGGTGGTTAAAGAATGTAAATCAGCCACCATAAAATAGCATTCATAATCCTCCTGCATTTTTACATAATTACGCAGGGCGCCAAAATAATTTCCCAGGTGCAGGAAACCTGTTGGCCTTATTCCGCTCATTACTATCTCTTTCTTCTTTTCCATAAAACTTAGGCTATTTTGCTTTATGCTGTAAGGCGGCGAAAATAAAGAATAGTTTGGAGTTAAAAGTTAGAAGTTTGGAGGCTAAATACCTAAAACTGAAAAAATACCAATTCTTTGTCAAAGGTTTAAAACATTCGCCCTAAACTGGCTGTTTCTGACTTCTGACTTCAAACTTTCCTCCTATATTTGTTAGATGGAAGTAACGGATAAATTGGTGGACAACCTGGCCCATTTGTCTAGGCTGGCATTTAACGAGCAGGACAAACAGGAAATTAAAAAAGACCTGCAGAAGATGATTGCTTTTGTAGATAAGCTTAATGAATTAGATACCAGCCATGTTAAACCCCTGCTTCACATGAGTGATAATGTAAATATGCTTCGCGATGATGAGGTTAAAGGCTCCATATCCCGTGAAGAGGCTTTGCTTAATGCACCGGAAAAAACTGAAAAATATTTTAAGGTACCGAAGGTTATCACCAATCCTTCTATAGATAAATAATAAATCTAACGACTGATGCAATTTGTAATTCACCTGCAGGATATTACCAAGAGTTACTACATGGGCAAACAAACTTTGCAAGTTTTAAAAGGTATTACCCTCGATATTAATAAGAATGAATATGTAGCCCTTATGGGACCATCTGGTTCAGGTAAAAGTACTTTGATGAATATATTGGGTTGCCTGGACTCTCCTACCTCAGGAACCTATATTTTAAACGGACATGATGTAAGCAAAATGGCCGACAGTGATTTGGCAGATGTTCGTAACAAAGAAATTGGTTTCGTATTTCAACAATTCAATTTATTACCAAGATTAACTGCAGCCGAAAATGTAGCACTAACATTAGTATATGCCGGCATTTCACGCAAACAAAGAAATGAAATTGCCATGGATGTGCTTAGCAAAGTTGGTCTGGCCGACAGAAGCCACCATAAGCCAAATGAATTAAGCGGCGGACAAATACAAAGGGTAGCAATAGCAAGAGCCTTGGTAAATAATCCTTCTATTATATTGGCAGATGAACCAACCGGAAACCTGGATACCAGGACTTCGTTTGAAATTATGGAGTTGTTTGGAGAAATACATAATTCCGGCAATACCGTTGTATTGGTTACTCACGAAGAAGATATTGCCAATTATGCGAAAAGAATTATAAGATTAAGAGACGGTATGGTAGAAAAAGATTTTATTAAAGAAGCTGGTGTGGCAATGAGTCATTAACTTACTTAAAAAATATCGGTTGAAAATATGTGGAGAGGAATTACTCTCCTTTTCTATTTTCCGAACCATTGCCGGGTAAATTTGTATTATAACCAGAAAGCAAAACTCTATGGCTTTAAAAATTTACACAAAAACAGGAGACAAAGGAACCACATCCTTAATTGGCGGAACAAAAGTTCCAAAAAGCCATTTGCGTATTGAAGCTTATGGGACAGTGGACGAATTGAATTCTTATACAGGCTTATGCCGCGATTTATTGACGGATGAAAAATGCCGGGAAGTTTTGCTGGAAGTACAAGATCGATTATTCACCATAGGTTCATCGCTTGCCTGTGACCCAATTAAGGAACCTAAAATGCGGATTCCTGATTTGAAAGAGAGTGATATTGCCTTATTGGAAAATGAAATTGACCGGATGAATGATGTATTGGAACCCATGAAATCATTTATTCTACCTGGTGGTCATCCTTTATTATCCCATTTACATATTGCCCGTTGTGTTTGCCGCAGGGCTGAACGTTGTTGTGTAAGACTAGAACTGGAAAGTTTAGAAATAGATTCAATTATTTTAAAATATCTTAACCGACTGAGTGATTATTTTTTTGTTTTAGCAAGATATGCCGGTCATCTTTTAAAAGTGAATGAAATTCCCTGGAAGCCGAGAATTTGATTCAGCAATTTGAAAATATAATGATGACATAAACATTTCCAAATCATCCCATCTCCAAATTTTCAAATTAAATTATTTTCCCGTCTTTCATTTGTATAACCCTGTCACTCAGCTGAGCCAGTTCTTCGTTATGCGTAACAATTAAAAAAGTTTGCTGAAACTTATCCCTCAGGTGAAAAAATAATTTGTGCAGTTCCCTTGCATTAGCAGAATCTAAATTACCAGTTGGTTCGTCAGCAAAAAC
>JBLMVP010000340.1:0-4968 GCA_050256755.1 Sphingobacteriales bacterium
TCCCGCTTCAGAAATGTGATGTGGATTTTGAAGAAGATGCAGATAAATGGTTTGGAAATGTACTGCAATCATTAACAGAGATACCTCAGGAAAAAACTACTGCGAAAGTTACAGCACCTGCTGAAACAAAAAAAACAGCGGGGAAAAAATATTACAATGGAACTATTCTTACCAATATCAATTTGAATGATAAGGGTTCTAATAAAGAAACATATCATGTTGAAATAGGGGTGGATGAACCTTTAGAATATGAACCCGGAGATGCGTTGGCATTAGTTCCGCATAATAAAAAATCAGTTGTAGATGGCATCATAGCCTTATCAGGCATTGACGCTTCGTTTAGTATTGAAACAGTCAGGGCAACTTCAACAGTTGAAGAATTACTGACAAAGAACCTGAATATTTGTTACCTGTTTAGTTCAGTAGTTAAAAAATATGGAGCTATTACCGGTCATGAAATACCGGATACAAGATTTGATTTTATTGATTTACTGAAATTATATCCTGTAAAAGATGAAAAGCAATTTGTGGAAGCGATAAAAATATTAACACCCATTGCTCCACGATTGTATTCCATATCATCATCTCCCAACGCACATAGTGGTGAAGTGCATATTACGGTAAGCCGTCACCGGTTTACTATTGGGCAGGAAGAAAAAGTTGGATTGTGCAGTGAATTTGTTGGTGTGTTACCTGTAGAAACAAGCGTTACGTTTTATATTCATAAAAACCGTGCTTTTCGTTTACCGGCTACTGATAAAGACATCATCATGATTGGACCCGGAACCGGTATTGCGCCAATGCGTTCCTTCCTTGCCGAAAGAGATGCAACAGGTGCAACAGGGCGCAACTGGCTGATCTTTGGGGAACAGCATTTTGTTACTGACTTCTTTTATCAAACGGAAATTCAAAACTGGTTGCAAACCGGAGTAATTACAAAATTATCACTGGCATTTTCAAGAGACCAGCAACAAAAAATTTACGTACAACATAAAATGCAGAAGCATGGAGAGGAATTATTTGAATGGATTGATAATGGAGCTTCTGTTTATGTTAGTGGTACAAAAGACCCCATGAGTAAGGATGTGGAAATTGCATTGCTGCAAATTATCCGGGAACAGGGAAAAAAATCTCCTGAAGATGCAGCTACCTATTTGAAGAAGTTGAAGGATGAAGGAAGATATGAAAAGGATGTTTATTAAGCCAGGTATAATTGGTGTTGTACAAGTGTGCGACGCAACAATAGCCGAATAAAAATTTAAAAGACGATTAAGTAAAAATAAAATGAGCGAAAAGAATAATTTATCACCGATAGAAAAAATTAAAGTTGCCAGTAGGGGACTACGTGGAACTTTAAAGGAAAGTTTACTGGATGAACATACAGGTGCCATTCGTGAACCGGATGAAGCTTTAATAAAGTTTCATGGTATGTACCAGCAGGATGACCGTGACCGCCGCGAAGAAAGAGAAACAAAAAAACTGGAACGTTTATTTTCTTTTATGATTCGTTTGCGCTTACCAGGCGGATTCTTAACACCGGAGCAATGGATGGCTGTGCATCATATTGCCGGTGAACATTCAACGGGTGTAATAAAAATTACAACAAGACAAACAATACAATTACATGGCATTTTAAAATCGCATGTTAAACCAACTATCAGCGCATTTACTACCGCACATTTAGATAGCATTGCTGCCTGTGGTGATGTTAACCGTGTAGTGACTTCAAATGCATTGCCATCACAATCGCCATTGCATACACAGGTACATGCTTATACCACTAAAATAAGCCAGTTGTTATTGCCTAAAACAAAAGCTTATTATGAAGTATGGCTGGATGAAGAATTGCTGGAAGAAAAAATAGACGAAACAGATGCTTTATACCAGGACCGCTACCTGCCGCGTAAATTTAAAATAGGAATTGCTATTCCGCCGAACAATGATGCAGATGTATTAATTAATGATATTGGTTTAATAGCTATTATTGAAAACAATGAATTAAAAGGATTCAATATTGCGATTGGTGGCGGTTTGTCATTTACACATGGTAATGATGCTACCTATCCCAGATTAGCTACAGTAATTGGTTTTACTGATACAGAAGAAAAAATACTCAAAGCTATTTATGAAATAGTAACGATACAAAGAGATTTTGGAAATCGCAGTGACAGAAAACAGGCAAGGTTAAAATATACAGTGGACAGGTTAGGTGTTGATTTCTTTAAAGAAGAATTAGAAAAACGTATTGGATTTAAACTGGAAGAACCTAAACCTTTTTCTTTTACACAACGTAAAGATGAATATGGCTGGCACCAGGATGCAACTGGTTTATGGCATTACGTGGCGTTTGCAGAATGTGGAAGAGTTACAGATGATAGCAACGCAGCAACTAAAACCTGTCTGTATGAAATTGCCAAAACAGGTAAAGCGAATTTTCGTTTTACCTGCAATCAGAATATAATTGTAGCGGATGTAAAAGCTGATGATAAAGATGATGTGAATGTCTTGCTGGAGCAATTTGGTTTAAAACAATTTACTGAAAAATCTTCAGCATTGCGGTTAAACAGTGTTGCCTGTGTGGCCTTTAATACCTGTTCACTGGCACTGGCCGAAGCACAGCGTTATCTGCCTGCATTGATTTCAAAAATTGAACCCCTGCTGGCTAAATACCAGTTGCAGGAGGATGATATTATTTTAAGAATGACCGGTTGCCCCAATGGTTGCGGAAGAAGTACAGCTTCGGAAATTGGATTTGTTGGCACCGCTTATGGTTTATATAATCTTCATATTGGCGGTGATCGTTTGGGGTTACGTTTGAATGCAAAATATAAAGAACATTTAGATGAAGTTCAGATACTGAATACGCTGGATGAACTTTTTAAAGTATATGCGGCGGAAAGAAACAGCAGCGAAACATTTGGAGATTTTTCTTACAGAAAATGGATTAGTAAAAATTAATGAAAAGTTTTTCATTACATGCACACGAAAAGTATAGTTGAAAAAAATAATTTATATCCTGTGTTTCTTAAACTGGAAACAATGGACACGCTGCTGGTTGGTGGAGGAAATGTGGCATTGGAAAAACTTCATTCCTTATTGGGGAATTCTCCTGACGCAAGAGTTACAATTGTAGCGCCTGAAATAAAAGAAGAGTTACGCCGTTTTATCACCGGCTTTGCTAATTGCACACTTATTGAAAGAGAATTTGAAGAAACTGATTTGGAGAATAAAGACCTCATAGTTATCGCAGTTAATGATAAGGAAATAAGTAAGGTCGTAAAAGAACTGGCAAATGCAAGAGGTTTATTGGTAAATGTGGCAGATACGCCTGAGCTTTGTGATTTCTATCTTGGGAGCATTGTACAAAAAGGAAATTTAAAAATCGCCATATCTACCAATGGCAAATCCCCAACTATAGCTAAACGTGTTAAGGAAGTCATTAATGATATGATCCCTTACGAAATGGAAGGGGTGCTTGATAATATGCAAACTATCCGGAATGGCATTAACGGGGATTTTGAGGAAAAAGTAAAGCAACTGAATGACCTCACCAAAATGCTGGTGGCAAAGCAAATTACATTAGCTGACATTAATAAACCTGAACAAAAGAAATGGCAGCGTATTGTTAAGTGGTGTTTATTTGGATTTATTTTTATGATTATCGGACATACTATTTTATCCTATATCCCATTTGGAGATGTAATAAGCAGTTTTAAAACAATCCCGGATTTTATTAATGTAAAAGCATTTTCATTAATGTTACTCTGTGGTTTTCTGGCACAAATGGTGGATGGTTCCCTGGGCATGGGATATGGAACTATTTCTACAACATTTCTTTTGGCTTATGGAGTTAACCCCGCAATTGTGAGCAGCCGTGTTCACTCGGCAAGAGTTTTTTCCAGTGGGGTTTCCGGCTATAGCCATCATCGTTTTGGTAATATTAATAAAAAGCTTTTCAAAACATTAGTTATTCCCGGAATCATTGGCTCCATTATTGGAGCCACTCTTGCTTACTTCGGAAAGGAATACGCTTCGTATGTAAAATTGCCTTTATCAATTTATACTTTTTACCTGGGTTATTTTATAATCAGTAAAGCATTTAAAAAGAAAAGGCATAATGAAAAAGTAAAGAAAGCCGGATGGCTTGCTTCTGTAGGAGGGTTTATGGATGCCTTTGCAGGTGGTGGCTGGGGAACTTTGGTGACCAGTACATTAATGTCCAAGAGAAGGAGTCCCCGGTACGTAATTGGCTCTGTATGTTTGGCGGAATTTTTTGTAGTACTGGCAAGTGCAATAACTTTTTTTATTTTATTGAGAGAATTGCCGCTGCTGGAGGTGGCTGGTTTAATTATCGGTGGATTGATTGCAGCGCCAATAGCTGCAAGACTGGTTGGTAAATTACCTATCAAGACCATGTTTATAATTGTAGGCGCTTTTGTAATTCTGGCAAGCACCAATACTTTCTGGAAGGCAATTATGCAATTAATGCACTAACAATTGTTACGAAGGAAAATTTTTTATAAAAATATCCTACTAAATTAGTAGACTAATAATAAAACCTTTTATATTTGCCCTTTCTTAAGTATGAAAAAGAAAATTTATTACACCGGTTGTTGCTGTCACTTGATACAGAGCGATGTTGTCAGATGACGTTTTGCTGTACGAAATAATCTATTTTTTTAAAATTAAAATCTACTAATTTAGTAGACAAGTAAAGCTAAAAACAATACTTTAAAGAATTTTGAGAAGGACAAGTAAACCAACAAGCACCAACAGTAAGCAAACACTAAAGAAAACGATTCGTCTCAGCTTTTTTGTGGTTCTTATACTGATGATAACTGTCTCTACTTTTGCACAGGAGAACAGCCTGATTGAAATTTCGGGGCAGGTAACAGATGAAGCAAAAAAAGAAGCTATTCCAAATGTAAGTGTATTGGTTAAAGGAACTGTTACAGGAACCGTTACTAA
>JBLMVP010000341.1:0-5016 GCA_050256755.1 Sphingobacteriales bacterium
CCCCCAAATAGTTTTGACTTAAACAGGTAATACAGTGATTGTGCTTTACGCCACCACATAAAAAATTTGGCGAAAGTTACAAAGCTTCCGCCAAATATATTCATTGAATGCTGTTTGAATAAATTTGAAAGTAAACTCCTGAGTTATGCACTTATTTCCTCAATCTGGAATTTAATTACTCCCGCTGGTGCCTGAACCTCTGCGATCTCACCTACCTGTTTACCCATTACACCTTTCCCGATGGGGGAACTAATAGATATTTTGCCGGATTTTAAATCAGCTTCTTTTTCTGACACAATCTGGTACACCACCGATTTTTTCGTAGCCAGGTTGGTTAATTTAACTTTTGTAAGGATACTCACTTTGCTAAGATCTAAATTTGCGGCATCAAGGATACGGGCATTTGCAATATCACTTTCCAGTTTCCGGATATGCGCTTCTAAAATTCCCTGTGCTTCTTTAGCTGCATCGTACTCAGCATTTTCTTTTAAATCACCTTTTTCACGGGCTTCTGCAATAGCTTTGGATGCAGCCGGACGGTCCACCCCTTTCATCTTCTGCAATTCTGCTTTCATTTGCTCAAGGGTGTCTTTGCTAACATATATAATATCGCTCATAATTGTCTTTCTTTATAGTAAATAGAAAAAAATAACAACGCCTCCACGAGGTGAAAGCGTTGCATTAATGATATACAGCAAAAGTAGAAAAAGTCTTTTATTAATCCAACAATAACTATTTCTTTGCTGGTTTGGGGGCATGGGATGTAAACTGATAAGCCAAATCAATTTTTCCTTCTTTATTAAATTTCCAGGTATCCTGGTAATTAAGTGAATCTGCCTTCCCGGCTTTATCTTTAGTGTATGCTGTGCTCCAAATAAGTACCCAGTCTTCATTTTTATCAACACTATGAGCAGGTATCCAGGCATGTACCGCTGTTTTCACTTCTGAATACATATCTCTTTGCTTTTGAGACTCAGTAAAGAACAAATCTCTGTTACCATGAAATTCCCAGCCGTTAGTATAAAAATCAACAGAATCAGCAAACATATTCATACCATCTTTCAATTTATTATCATCCCATTGTTTAAATAGGGTCAGTAACGTTTGCGCATTTTTCTGGTCACCAATAGTAAATTGGGAGGAATAAACCGCCGTGTATGGCATAGTTAAATTATTATCCACTTTAGCTTCTTCTTTTTTAGAAGCAGTATCTGTAGTGGATGAGCTGGTTTTTTCGTTATTACAGGAATATAAAAAAACAGTCAGCAAAAAAATAAAAATCGTTTTTCTCATAATAAACATATTTAAGGTTAAAAATTAATTGCTTTACTGTGAGAGTACTTTACGTAACGGGCATCCCTAATTAATCTTTTCCTATTCATTGAGAGCAGGGATATATGTTTGACAGAGTCTGCGGAGATACAGAAAAGGTAAGTAACTATTTTATTAAAACCAAAATTGAAAAAAGTGTACTACTAATAATTAGTCCAGGGCCAATTTCTGAAGCAAAACTTTACTCATTTTATAAAATGCTTCATGACTGTAACCGGCAATATGCGGCGTCACAATTACATTAGGCTGTGAGCAAAGCCATTGTAACTGTTCCTTTTCAGCCATAGTATATGATTCTAATTTTTCATTTTCGAGTACGTCCAGCGCTGCACCTGAAATTTTCGAGTTCTTTAATGCATTGATAACCGCATTTGTGTTATGGATCCTTCCCCGGCAGGTATTAATAAACCAAGGCTTTTGTTCCATACGGTTAAAAAATCCGTCGTTTGCCATATGAAACGTTTCATCCGTTAATGGCACATGTAAACTTACCACATCGCTATATTTTAATACCTGTTCCAAAGAAGCTTCTTTTACATTACCAGAAGCAAAACCAAACTTATACTTATCGTAAGCAAGGATTGTAACATCAAAACCCTGAAGTTTTTTTGCAAATGCTGAACCGGCATTTCCAAAACCAATGATGCCAACTGTTTTCCCGTTTAGTTCCCGGCCACGGTTAGCGTCTCTTTCCCATACAAAATCTTTTACCTCCAGCGAGCTGGTTACAATTTTATTCATCAACCCCAGCAACATAGCTAAAGCATGCTCTCCCACTGCATCTCTGTTACCTTCCGGACTGCTTTCAATTCTTATTCCTTTATTTTGTGCATATACTACATCAATTAATTCTAAACCACTTCCTAATCGTCCAATCCATTTTAAATTAATGGCATTATCCAGGATGGCTTTATCTATTTTTATTCTTGTTGATAACACCAATCCTTCAGCCCCTCCGATAATGGCATTTAATTCACCGTAAGTTATTTTTGGCAGGTATAAAACTTCATAACCCTTACGGGCTAATTGTTCCTGTAAAATATCATGACATTTTGCTGTAATAATTACTTTTTCCATTTACTCAAAATAAATTACATTAATTCATTAGAAATGTAAGACGGGCAAAATCATTAACTGTTAATTGCTCAGCCCTTTTATCAAAAATAGAATCTGTTAATACCTCTGTATCAAATAAACTTTTAACGGCATTTCGCAACATTTTTCTTCGCTGGTTAAATGCGGTCTTTACCAGGAGGAAAAATTTTTTTTCACTTTTCATTTCCACTGCTTTACATAAAGCTGTTAAACGGATTACGCCACTCTTTACTTTTGGCGGGGGGGTAAAACAATTCTCATTTACATCAAATAAATATTCCACTTTAAAAAAAGCCTGTACCAGCACACTCAGCACACCATAGGTTTTATTTCCTTCTTTTGCGGCTATTCTCTGAGCCACTTCTTTCTGAAACATTCCCACCATACATTCTACATCATTTTTCCATTCCAGTATTTTAAAAAGAATTTGTGTAGAAATATTGTAAGGGAAATTACCCACTACAGTAAATTTCTCATCAAATGGTTTGTCTGCCTCCAAAAAACTCTGGTGAATAATTTTATCTTTTATGCCCGGATATGTTTTTAGTAAATATTCCACTTTCTCTGTATCTATTTCCACTGCTTTAAAATTAATACCGGGAATTTTTAAAAGATATTTTGTAAGCGCCCCGCCACCCGGACCAACTTCCACTAAATTAGAAAAGGGATTGGCCCGCAATTCTTCTACAATTTTTTGGCAAATGTTTTCATCCTTTAAAAAATGCTGGCCCAGCGATTTCTTTAACGTGTACATTCAGCAAAAATAACTGTAAATAAAGGGGCAAAAAAATCCCCTCTTTTCAGAGGGGATGATAACCTTTATGAAACTTTCCTTTTAATTATTAACCATGATCTTTTCAGCATAGGTATTGCCTCCGGTACTTATTACTACATGATATAAGCCACGTTCCCATGACTGGAAACCATTTAATGTTATTGTATTTTGACCTTTTTGTAAAGATGATGAATATGTCTTCATCAATTTACCTTCCCCTGAATAAATTCTAAGCTGAATATTTCCTGCCGATGAAGCATCAATATTTACCAGCATCGAATTAACAACCGGGTTTGGTGCTAATCTTATTTTTGGAGATAATAAAGTTGATAAAGAAACCTTAACTACCTGGCTGTACTTTCCGTCTGCTTCATTACCAACTGCTTTCAACCGGTAATAAACATAAAGTGAAGATATGCCTGATAAATTATCTGTGTCGGTATACGTAATTTTTTGATTTAATACATCACTGGCCAGTACATGATTAATCGGAATAAAATGAATTCCATCAATACTCCTTTCTACTTCAAAATATTTAATGACCTGACTGCACACAGCTTCCCAGTCAAGCTTTACTATTCCTTTATTTAAAGAAGCATTAAATCCTAGTATGTTACAACCTAACGTTATACATGTCGGGTCAGATGTTACCGTAACAGTATCAATAGCATAGGGCGTACAAGCCGCTAATAATCTTTGTTCTACAATATAAGTTCCTGTTGTATCTACAGTAATAGTTGGCCCGGTTGTAGAGCCAACAATACGTCCGTTAACTGTTGACCATGAATATGTTGAAGTTGACAAAGGGTTAGCAACAGTTATATCCGTTACACCAGTTGCACCGCAAAATAGAGGGATAGCAGCCAGCGCCTGAACCTGTGGTGCTCTAAAGAAATCAAACGGAGCAATAAAATCTTTTAATTCAGAAGTAAATGAGGTGGAAGATCTTGTTTTTACCAATACCTTTCTAAAAGGTAATCCACACAATTTTCCGCCAATTAAAGATATAGGATCTAACCCAATCTTTGAAAGATTAACTCCAAATTCCATATACTGGCTGGTAATATATGTGGTTGTAACAGCATTATTTTCACGTATTAAAGAGAAGGAGCCTGCCCATGTACTATTGACACATTCCACTCCAAAATAAAAATTACCAGCCGCCTTAGGACCGATGCCGGCATACCCGTATTGGGCAGTTGAAGAAGCTCCATCAAATGTACCCGTCCAGGAAAAGTTAGCAGGATTAGGAGTAGCTGTTAAACTTGCTTTATCAATCCAGATTCTTGCCTCAATACTTGTGAGGGTAGAACTGCCATAATTGGCGCTTAATATAATATCGCCCGGCTGGATCACATTACCAGCGGCATCAAATTTAAAGGTTGTATGACCTGCATCTGGCCCATAACCTGAAAAGCTCAATGTAGATTTATTATAGCTAATATCAGTTTGATATAATTCAAAATCAAAGTAACGGTCACCTGTTGTGTTCTCTATGGATACGCCACCAAACAGCCAAAGTGAGTCAGTTGGGTTTGGCCCTTGCCTGCGAACATGCATCATCATATCCAGGATATCATTTTTATCGGTAATATTTTGAACTGCTGCACAACTCCAGTTTGTAGGGTGATCAGAGTTTTTGCTCGATCCTGTCGCAAAGTTTGTTGAATCAAGACCATGATAATCGCGGAAAAAAAAAGCATCATACAACAACCGGTTATTAATTACTGAAAACTGGGGATACTTCATACCACGGGCAAAAATCTGCATACGAAAAGCAGGATCAACAGCAATTCTTGCAACATATGCCGCTG
>JBLMVP010000342.1:0-16057 GCA_050256755.1 Sphingobacteriales bacterium
GATTTCAAAATCAGTAAGGATGTTGGTGTAATTTCGGTATGCTTCTTCCGGACAGTTAAACGGGTTGTTTATATATGGATGCGCTTCATTGCATTTTTTATCGCAATTCATATAATAGAAATAATCAGCACACTGTAATTTACCCCATGTTTCAACCGTGGCATCATTATCACTGGCATATACAAGATTGGCGAGACTGTATACTTTTTTCAATGTATTGTTTTGCTGCATGTTTTCGCACCACACACAATTTTCTTTTGATTTGTCTTCCCAGGAAATGGTTTGAGGTACATTATAAACGTCTGTGGGATAAAACTTTTCCAATGCTTCAGACGGAGTGGAAAATTCCATTCCTTCTCTTGCTAAAACTGCATTGGGCAGGTACCGAAGAAAATCAAAGATGCCGGTCTCAGATTTTTTATAGATGCCAAATGTTTCATAATCTAAAAAGATATTAATGTTAGTGGTATCATCTGCATGAAAATGTAACCAACCGGCAAACTTTTCTGCTGTTAGTGAAAATTCACTCCAGCTCATTTCTCCAAAACGAAAAGCTATATCATCTGATAAATTTACATTGCGTAGCAACACTCCAAAATCATCATTACCCGGTGAAGCATAAACATGGTTGGCGGTACGACCATTTAAAATGCGATATAATCCTTCGCATAAAATTCCCCTGTAACCCAGGTCATTGATAAATTTGGCGAGGTTGTTACAATAAATTAATTCTGTATTACGGAATACTTTCGGTTCAACGCCCAATGTTCTTTTTACTATTGCATCATGTAATTTTATCTGTCTTTTAAATTCTTTTTTGCAGTGCAGCCAGCTTAAAGAATTGTAATAAGTTTCGGCCATTATTTCCACATAACCAGTACGTGCTAATTGACGGAATGATTTTAAAACATCCGGGCGGTATTTTTCCAATAACTCCAGTGTAGTTCCACTGATAGAAAATGCAATTTTAAATTGTCTCTTATTTTCACGCAACAATTCAAGTAAAATTTTATTTGCCGGAAGATAACAATCATCCGATGCCATACTAATAGCTGCTTCTGTTGCTTCTGCATCAATATAGGTATGTACTGTGTCAATATCCCTGAAACCATATTTTTTCAGGCGATAGGGTTGATGTATTTTTAAATATAATATAGCTGCTGGCATGCTTAAAAATACTTTGCTGTTGTTTTGATATTGGTTAATCAAAGGTTATTTACCTATACTTTAAAAGACAGCCCTGCTTTTACAATCACAGGGCTGAGTGTTCATCATCTTTTAAACTTAAATCGTCTTTATAGCTAACTGGTCTTTTACAGGATACAAAGCTACGGTGAGGCCAAAACCTTTGCTGTCGTTGAGTTTACAAAAACATTAATTAATCATTTGCGGGGCATTAATCTCTATGCGTTTTCTGTTGTAGAAGAGTAATCCGTTATCCCTTAATTCATTTAATAATGTAGTTACGCTCTGACGGGAAGTAGATATAATGCCCGCAATATCATTATGTGTTAAATAATTGTTCAATACAATTTTATCGCCATTCTGGCTGCCTTCACGTTTTGCCCAGTCTTTAAAGAAACTGAGTAATCGGCCTTTAGCATCTTTAAATACTAAATTGCTGTGACGGCTTTCCAGTCTGCGGAACTTTCCCGATACCTGTGTAGCAAAATTCATTGCCAGGATGGGACTCTTTTGCATGATTTGTTTGAAATCGGCAGATTCAAAAGAAAGTATAACAGTGTTTTCTGTAATCGCTTCAGCAAATTCATCTTCTGAAATGGTTCCATTCAAGCTTACATCGCCAAATACATCCGGCTCCGTAAGGATTTCTTTAATCAGCTCACTGCCGCTGTCATCCACTTCACTTACTTTCACTTTTCCTTTCAATAATAAATAAATCCTGTCATCAAAACCTTCTGCTAAGTAAATGCTCTCTGCTTTTTTTACATTACGCATTTTCCCCATTTCGCAGAATTCCATAACCTGTGCTTCTGTTAGACCACTGGTTAGTGAATGTTGTTTCAGATACATGTACTTAATTTCGGTATACATATTGGTTGTTTTTAAAAATTTTATAAATACTTGTTTTGTTAATTATTGGTGGTTAAAGAATTTTCCATTTTGGCGATTAAAGCATTCCTGGAGATCATACCACTTACATGATCAATAATTTCTCCGTTATTAAAAAACAAAATGGTTGGCAACTCCATTACACCATATGTTTCTTTTAGTAAAGGGTTGCTGTCAATATCCACTTTAAAAAAACGGGCGTTGGTTTTATAATAATCTGCCAGTTGCTCAAAGGCCGGCATCATCATCTGGCTGGTGCCACTCCAGTCTGCATAAAACTTAACTACACTGATTCCTCTTTTTTCTAAAACATCTTCTCTGAATTTTGTCTCTGTTGTCATTTTCATTTGTTAAACTTTTTAATCATTAGGGCATGTACATCTATTCTAACGGTATGCCAGAATTTTTTTAGTGAAATCAAATCTTCCGAAATCCTTTACAGTAAAGGGTTTTAAAAGACTGTATTTCTATGAACACCTTCGTATAAGAAAATACTCTTTCCCATTATTTTGGGATTTTTCTGAAATAGTGGGAAAATTTTTCCCAATTTTCTACATGGGTTAAACAAAAAAAAACCGGGTTCAAATTGAACCCGGTTTTTTAATCCTAAATAATTTATTATTCTTCAAATTTTGAATCCTTTATTGTTTTCCAGTTTGCATCTGCTTTCTTTATATAACCCTGCTGGTCTTTTTTCCAGATGCCGAGAACATCCAGGTTATAGTTTAAATACAATTTGCCATTAACAACAGTAAAAGCTTCTCCTTCTGTTTTTGCTTTTTTTCCCTTTGAACAGCCATAAGCGCAATAGCCGCCATATTGAGGTTCATACTTGGCGGGTTCTTTTTTAAATGCTTCCTGGTTTTGTTTAGAAGAGAAATACCAGGTAGCTCCTTTGTAGGATACTGCAAATTGTTTGTTGCCTTTTACTGCTTTGTTCTGAGTAAAATAAGCCACAGCATCAAAGCCCTTAATGGCGCCATCTTCAGTAGTATAAATTTCTGATTGCTGTGCCGCCAGTTTAACCAATCCTGTAAACAGGAATAAGAATACCATCATTAGTTTGTTCATATAATAATTTTTATAAGCAAATTTATAAAGTGCTGCAGTGAGCCATCGTCATTAAGATGACTGATGATATTGTTTAATTATTTTTTACATTTAGATTAACAGTGCAGGTTAATACATGTCAGCACCATGACAATGCAGAGAATTAGGCTATTTAATTTTGAGTTATGAAAAAATTATTATTTGTCATTCTGAATTTGTTCTTAGTCGCAAGTATCTTTTTAACTATATCGTTCAGAAAAGTAACAGTGTTGCCGTCTGTAAATAATAATATGAAAAATGGAATTGCCGTTGTAGAATTATTTACATCAGAAGGATGCAGCAGTTGTCCGCCTGCTGATGAAGTTGCTGCAGCTATACAAAAAGAATTTCCTGATAATGTTTTTGTACTGGGCTTTCATGTTGATTACTGGGATTACATTGGATGGAAAGATGAATACAGCAATGCAGCTTTTACCAAACGGCAGCAGGATTATGCTGAGCATTTTGCATTACGCAGCATTTATACACCAGAGATAGTATTGAATGGTGAAAAAGAATTTGTTGGGTCTAACAGTAACAAACTGCATAATGAAGTTGAAGCAGCATTAAATAATTCGCTAAAAGAAACAATTGTATTATCAACCAGTGAAACTGAAAACAATACAATTACTGTTAATTATATTTACAGCAATAAAGAAAAAGCAATTATCAATTTTGCTTTGGTGCAATTAACAGCCACATCAAATGTAAAACGTGGAGAGAACAGCGGAAGAAAACTGCATCATATTAATGTGGTGAGAGATTTTAAAACAGTTGAAGTTGTTTCAGGGAAAATCAATCTTACTATTCCTGCGGGGCTTAGTACAAAAGATGTAAAAATAATTGCTTATGCTCAGGAAAAAAGTAGTTTGAAAGTGGTTGCTGCTGCTGCACTTTCTTTTTGAGTGTATAAGGGCGGATGGGGACGTCTGACCAGTTTTACTTCTCTCTCACAATTCCCAACTTTTTCATTCTGGCTTCCAGTGTAGTTGGATTAAGTCCAAGAATTTTTGCGGCACCTTTTTCTCCGCTTACTTTCCAGTTGGTTTGTTTTAATACAGCTATAATATGTTCTTTCTCCACTTCTTCTATTGAACGCAGTAAAGGTTTACTATTTTCAGAGGATGATGCATCATGTTTTATTGCCGGTAACCAATCACCATATTCTAATATATTACCGGGATTTAAAATGATAGCCCTTTCGACTAGATTTTCCAGTTCACGAATATTGCCGGGCCAGTCATAAGCTTTTAATGCTTCAAGCACTTTAGGAGAAACATCATCGATCTTTTTACCCAACTTTCCTTCGTACTTATGAATAAAATGTTTTACCAGTAAAGGAATATCTTCTTTTCTTTCCCTTAATGGAGGTGTTATAATTGGAAAAACATTTAGCCGGTAAAATAAATCTTCGCGGAATTCTTTTTTCTCAATAGCCAATTTTAAATTACGGTTGGTAGCTGCAATTACCCTTGCATTTACTTTAAATGTTTTAGGATTGCCTAACCGTTCAAATTCACCTTCCTGCAAAATGCGTAAAAGTTTTGATTGCAATTCAACCGGCAGCTCGCCAATCTCATCTAAAAAAATTGTTCCCCCGTCTGCCAGTTCAAAACGACCAATCTTTTTTTCAAAGGCTCCGGTAAAAGCACCTTTCTCATGACCAAACAATTCACTTTCTATTAAATTAGCAGGAAGTGTTGCGCAATTAACTTTTACTAATGGCCTTTTACTTCTTGTACTTATATTATGTAATGCCCGGGCAATTAATTCTTTGCCTGTTCCGCTTTCACCCAATATTAATACGGTAGCATCTGTTGCTGCCACCTGTTCAATCTGCTGTAATACTTTATGAAAGTTTTTACTCTTGCTCACAATCTCTTCAAAGTTGTGGTTCAGCTTTAATTCTTCCTGCAGGTATTGATTTTGCGCCTGCAATCTTGCCTGCTCCCGTTCCATCAATACTTTGTCGGTAATGTCAATAAACATCGTTCTTGTGTATTGACCACTCTTGTCGGGGTTTGACCACCATTGTATCCAAAGCGGCTGACCATTATCTTTTCTCCGTAGTTCAAGCACAACACCACTTGTGTCTGTTCCTCTCCCAACTGATTCAAATGCTTCTTTCATTCTTCGCTGTGCATCAGGGGTGTCAGGGGCCATTTTTGCACCATAGGTATAAGGAACTTCCTCCGGCTTTACTCCCAATGTTCTTAATGCTGCACGGTTTGCTTTTATAAATTTTGAATCAAGTCCTTCGTGCACATAAGCAATCGGCGCTTCTTCAAATAAATCACGAAAACGCTCTTCACTCTCCGCAAGTAAAAGTTTTAATTCTTCATTGGCTTTTTCTAATTTCTTTAGTGCCAAAAGCCGGTCCATCTCGGCACCTGCACGGGCTGCAAATATTTGTAAGATGGATGTTTGATTTTGGTCTTTGGTCATTGGAACAGTATCCAATGCCGCTATATGTCCCGTTACTTCGCCGGTAGAAGGACTGTAAATAGGAACTGCTACATAAGACTGTATACCCGCCTCTTTAGGAAATGTTTTTTCCAATTCATTTTCACAGAAATAATTTTTGCCCGTCATTACAATTTGGCAGGGAGTACCTTCTAAATCATATTCAATATTCTCAAGTAATTCCTTTCGGTTAACATATGACAAACTCCTCACTCTTGTTTTTTCCTCATTGGCGCATTCAGTAACTAAAGCATAGCGAACGCCCAATGTAGAAGTAACATGTTTAGCCAGTTCACAAAAATAATCCTGGCCCGTTAAACCAGCGGTAGCTTCGGAAACCACTTTAAGTATTTCTTCTTCCATCCGTTTTTTACGGATATCTTTAACCACACTACAGGAATATTCTTTTCCGTCAAACTCAATATAATTATTGGTTACTTCAATATCATACAAATAACCATCCTTATGTTTATGCTGAGTTTGCAGTGTTACTTTTTTTTCTGCCTTAACCTGTTTCCAGTGGTTACTCCAAGTTTTCTTTGTTTCAGCAGGATTTAAATCAAACACTGTCATGTTTAATAATTCTTTTCTGCTGTAGCCAATAGTTTTGCAGGCTGATTCATTAACCTGAATAATGTTTGCTTTATCATCAAGCCAGAAAATATCTTCATGAAGGTTTTCTAACGTGTATTGATATAATTCAATTTCTTCCAGCTTTGCCTTAAGTTCATCATTTGTTTTTTCCAGTTTACTCTCTGCAGCCAGCCGCTCAATCTCAGCCCCGCACCTTGCTGCAAATATGCGGAGAATAGGTACCTGGTTATACTCATCTCTCATTACATTAACATCAAACACAGCTATATGACCAATTACTGCACCGGATGATGGACTGTATATTGGTACTGCTACAAAAGAACTATAACCGGCTTCTCTCGGGAATTCCGTATCACAATCACGGGGAATAAAAATTTCAGCACCTTTGCCCTGCATTACCAATTTACATGGTGTACCCTCCACATCATACTCCACATTATTAATAAGTTCTTTGTGTTTTACATAAGCGATGGTTCGTACTCTTGTTCTATCACCGTTAATGCATTCGGAAATAATACACCTGTCAACATTTAATACAGTAGTTATATACTTTGCTAATGCCTGGAAAAAATCATTACCAACTTTCCCCGAAACACCTTCTGCCACTACCCGTAGCAATTCTTCTTCAATCTTTTTCTTTCCTATGTCACGCACAATGCTACAGGAAAATTCCTGGCCCTCAAACTCAATGTAATTACCGGTTATTTCTACATTATACAAATGCCCGTCTTTATGTCGATGCTGTGCTTCAAAGATGAGCTTCTTGGCCTTTTTTAATTTTTTCCAGAAGGAAGGAAAATCCTGTATTAAATCAGAGGTATTTAGTTCCGGTACCCTCATGGTAATCAGTTCTTCTTTTGACCGGCCAGTCATTTTAGTTGCCATTTCATTCACCTGCACAATCCACCCTTCTGAATTTATCCAAAAAACTGCCTCATGGAGATTTTCCAGTGTGAAATGCGAAAGCATAAAGTTTTTCTCTATATCGTTGTTGGTTGCTTTGGACATACTCTTTTGAAAGTTACAAAATAGCCAAGGAATATCCATTTATTCTGTCTGTTACTTGACCAAAAAAATAAATGGAATGCCAATTTTAACAAGCATTCCAGTTATTAATCTATTTTTTTTCTTGAAAAGAAATTCGGCTAATAAGTAATGGTAATACTTATCGGCAAAAACCGATTCTATTACTTTGGTATTGATGGTGGGGAAGCTTTATCCTTCAACTATACTTTTATACATTCCGCAGTTCCAATAGTTCCTGCTGCATCTAATAAATGACCGGCAATTAATTTGGTAATGCCGATGGAGAAATTTTGTTGTACCAATAAGCCTTTTCAATAGTCGTTAATTTATTCAAATCCACCAGAGGTGAGAATACATACATACTCATTATTACTATCTGGTTTATCTCAGGTACGTTGAAATGTTTTGATTAAATGTGAATGACCACTAGCAGTCATCCGGCGCCTGCTAGTTTTCCACAATTCGCAATGGCCATGATTTACCAGTTGTTTTTCTTTTTTTGTTAAAGATGCCTTCGCAAGCACCTGTTCCTCAATTTTTTTATGCATTTACACGATTAAGCCTGTTAAATGCCTCCGTAGGGGATTGAAGAAATAATTGGTGCAGTGCTGCTGTAATCCCAACATGAATTTCGTATGTATCCTGCTCTAATCCTTGTATAATCGCTTCAGCTACCTCGCTTGCCGGAATTTTTTCACCGGGCAAATCTTTGGAAAATTCTGTATCCACCAGCGGCGGCATTACTTCAAATACTTTTATTGATGAGAACTTAGATAATGAAAGACGGAGTGATTGTGTATAGGAATGCAGCGCCGCTTTACTGGCACTGTAAGTGGGCACACTGGCACCGGGAACAAATGCCGTAATAGAAGTATTATTAATGATGGCTGCTTCTGGCTTATTTTTCAACAGGGGTATAAACTTTTCAATTAAGCGAACTGTTGACAGAAAATTGGTAAACATTTCATCATAGGCTTTGGTAAAAGCTGCTGCATTTTCCCACAGTGTATAGGCATAGGCTTTACCGGCATTGTTGATGATCATGTTCACATTTTCAAAATCTGCTTGTACCTGTTTCACTAATTGATTCACTCTCTCTTCATCTGTGATATCACATTCAATGTATGCAGCATTTTGTAATTCATTTACGGCGTTTTTAAGTTTTGTTTTGTTGCGGCCAACCAGAATTACAAAGTTTCCTTTTGATGATAGCGCCTTTGCTGTGGCCAATCCAATACCTGAGCCGCCGCCAGTTATCAATACCGCATTTCCTGTAATTTTCATGCTGCAAATTTTTATTGCTCTGTAATTATTTTACCTAATTTAAATTGTTTGGTTATATCCAGTATTCTTTTGGCAAACAATTCTGCCGTTAATGCATCTCCCGGATGTAATTTGCCGGCTCTTTTAACCAGGTTGCTTTGCGCCATCATACCCATGTAGCTAGCCATCCTGTTTTGCCCGTCTGTTTGTTCATTATTTAAAAATCGTGGCATAATACCCTGGCTTATCCAAATCATACTGTGCTGTGCCGCAAAAAGGCTTAGCGATACAAGTGTATTTAATTTATCGCCGTTGGTTGTGGTGCAAACAGTAAAACCGGCAGCTAATTTATCTTTCCATAATTGCCGGTACCAAAATGATTGTGTCCAGTCCATAAACTGTTTAAAAGGAGCCGCTACATTTCCCAAAACTGTTTCGCATCCAAATAAAATAGTATCTGACTGATGCAATATGATTGGTTGCTCCATTGCCTCTTTTACCGGTAAAAGGTTTGTACAGCAAAAATTATTTTCCAAATACTTGGAAATCGTTACTGCAATTGATTTGGTGTAATGCAAATCGTTATTATAAACAATTAGATATAACCGCTTTATTCATATGCTGTTTATCCATACAAAATTAGACTGCATATAAAACCCAATCCAAACGCTTAGGATAATAAAAACAATTATCCTATGGTAAGTTTTTAAAAAAGCAAATCATTATTACTTATCCTGCTGGCTACGGATACGGCTAAGACTTTGCGGAGTAATACCCAAGTAAGAAGCTATCTGGTGGTTGGGTATTCTTTGTTCAAGTTTGGGATAACGTTCTATAAAATCGGCATATAATTCGCCGGCCGTTTTACTAAGTTTGTTTAAAATCCTTCGCTGATGTTCGATAGTAGCTTTTTCCACCAGTTTTCGGCATAAAGTTTCGATAGGTTGTACCAGCCTGAAAAGTTCTTCCCGTTTTGTTTTGCTTAAATGGATTACTTCACAGTTCTCCAGGCAATCAATGTTAACGGTGCTGCTGCTTTCATTTAAAAAACTTTCCAAATGGCCAATCCACCAACCTTCCATACCAAAAGAAAGTATATGCTCGCGGCCTTGCTCATCTACTTCGTATGTTCTGGTAGCGCCGTTTATTATAAATGAAATATGTTTAGAGACTTCCCCTTCCTGTAAAATATACTGTCTCTTACGATAACGTTTATGAAAACTCATGGATTTACAGATGTTAAACTGTTCATCGGTAATAGTTACATATTGACTGATATTATGGTAAAAAAAATCCCAATTGCTCATTTCACTCATTTTTTGCCGGTTAAATTGAAAAGTAAAGTTACAAATGAAGTATAATTGGTGTTTTAAAAATAATAAAGCCCCGCTACATCGCGGGGCCTTAACATAAGCCAAACCAATACATTAATTCATTTGATAAAAGAAATCCATTCTTCTTATTTGTATATTAATATTGTTGGCAAGCAACATTAATATTTAAATTTCAATACTTTGTTTGGCTATTAATTTTGAATTTCCAATAAAGTCTCAGCACCAACTTTCTTTGCTTTAATTAAACACTTCCCTTCTGATTAATAGTGCCGGCAAATACCTCTTCACCGCTACTTTTTAATACAGGAATGAGTTCACCATTAATCATACTTTCATCAACAAATGATTCACCGCTGTTTACAGTTCCGCCTACAGGAATTTTTCGCCGGGCTTAAGCAATATGATATCATTTACTTTTACCTTTCTGATTGGAATTTCATTTGTTTGCTTAACATTCAATACCTGCGTAACTGATTTGGGTTGAAATCCCATTAATTTTTTTTGCTGAAGAAGGCTGGTAAATTGACTTCCTGTTTTTGGTAGTCCCGACAGGAATCGAACCTGTATCTAAAGTTTAGGAAACTTCTATTCTATCCATTGAACTACGGGACCTTCCGTTCCAAAATTTGGTTGGACGGCAAAAATAATAGTTTCTTCCCTAATCAGTCAGCCTCTTTTCGATTTATCTGCCATATAAATTTTACTTTTTTAACATAATTCATCTTACATGAAACCGACTTCCCTTTTATTTACTGTGATTACCTTTTGCTTTTCCTGTTTTCAAACCAAAGCTCAGTTGAGTAACAAAACAAAACCAGTAATTAATTATACCGCCATTTATGTGAACGACCTTAAAGAAGCTCTACCTTTTACCAGTATATTGTTGGGCTGGACTTAATCACTGAACCTTTCCATGATGGAAAACATACTTGGTTTGAAGTTGGTAACAAAACCCATCTGCACCTCATCCAGGAAGCAAAAACTATAACGCAACACGATAGATAAAAACGGTCATGTTTGTTTTTCAACTGCTTCTGTTCCTGATTTTATCAAAGTGTTGGATAAAAATGGTGTAGACTATGAAAACTGGTTTGGCGAAAAATGGACTGTCACCAACCGGGTGGACGGTGTAAAACAAATTTACTTTACAGATCCAGACGGTTATAAATTGAAATTAATGATACCAGGGAGCAAAAGGTTTTGGGAGTTTGTATCTAATACCTAATTACCAATCCCTAATTCCCCAACCAACCCTATCTTTGCACTCCTTAATTTTTGCATTATGAAGTGGTTGAATCTTTTTATTAAGTACCGTTTATGGATTGGTATTGTGGCCCTGATTGGGGCTATTGTAGTTAATGTTTACACAGGCTTCTGGCCCTCTTTTATCTTATATTTTGTTGGCATTATCTGTATTGTGGGTCATTTTCTTATCGGGCCTTTACGTTTAATACAAACACACGTGGAAGAAGGCGATTTTGAAGGCGCTAAAAAAGTGCTGAATTCTATCTGGTTTCCCGGCTTATTAATAAAGCCTGTTCGTTCTGCTTATTACGCAGTAAAAGGGCAGCTGGCTATGGTGAGCCAGAATAATGACGAAGCAGAAAAAAATCTCAAAAAAAGTCTGGCTTTGGGTGGCACCATGATGAAAGATGCTGAGGGGGCTAATAAATTGCAATTGGGTATGTTATCCTTACAAAAAGGCGACTGGAAACAGGGAGAAAACTATATACGCCAGGCTATCCGCGCAGGCATTCCTGATAAAGAAGGACTGGCTATGGCCTATTTTCAAATGTGCCAGATATATATGAACAAAAGGGAATTCCGCGCAGCTAAAGATTATTTCCGCAAGACAAAAGCATTAAAGCCAACCACGCCGCAACTGGTTGACCAGTTAAAACAAATGGAAAAATATATTACCCGCATGCCGGGATAAAAAAACCGGTGATATTTTTTATCACCGGCTCCTGATAAGGCTATCAGTAATGACTTTTTCAACTTTCAGAAAGCAACGGCCTCAAGAAAATGAAGCT
Organism: Sphingobacteriales bacterium; assembly: GCA_050256755.1. Classification (GTDB taxonomy): domain Bacteria; phylum Bacteroidota; class Bacteroidia; order Chitinophagales; family Chitinophagaceae; genus AWTP1-9. The sequence goes on from JBLMVP010000342.1 coordinate 11,876, forward strand.
GGTTTAACGGCCTGGTATAATATTTTTACCCAAAGGGAATTCTTACTATACAAATGTATTGGCATTAATTACGTTAAACAATACCACAAAGTGGTAGTTTTTTGAACTGTTGTGTCTTATTTTTAGAGGGAGCTGCGTAAAAAATCCGGCAGTTGTTAAAACTACCGGGTTAGTAAATAGTTGGACCTTAAAAACGGGAAGGCACTTAAAGTTATGAAGCTTTAATAAAATTGTAAAAAAATTAGTCCACGATCTTTCCACCGCTCCAAATGCTCTTCTACTTTTCTAAAACGGTAATTAAAAATAGATTCCAGTTTTTTTCTAACGAATAAGGTATTAGCAATATCACCAATAAACCATATCAATCATTTCTACTCTCCCATCAATTATTTTAAAATGATGTTCATAAGGTCGCATGGAATATGGACCAAATCGTTGTTCATCAACAAAATAGTCTTTGTCTTTAGCCTCTGTAATTTCAGTAACCCATCTCATAGAAATTCCGGCGACAGGGCTAATCTTATACGTTATAATTTCCCGTGCATAAGCTTTATCATTTACAAATAGACTGGTAACGATGAAATTCATTTCTGGTGGTGTTATTAATTTCAGGTTAACGGGTCTCGAAAAAAAATCCCAGGCCTTATCAATAACCACCGGTATTTTTTGAACTGTTTTTAATGCATTATACTGTCATAACTAATTTCTTTGGTAACATTACAATGAATCAGTTAATTTGTTTAGTCAACCTCAAAAAAGTAAGATTATGAAAGAGCGGCGGGAGCATTTATTTAAAAATTTCCAGCAGGTATATGAAGGGCTTAATGAAAAGCAGCGAATTGCTGTTGATACCATTGAAGGCCCTGTTATGGTTATCGCTGGTCCGGGTACTGGCAAAACACAAATATTAAGTACCCGTATTGGTAAGATTCTGTTAGACACCGATACATTAGCTGAAAATATTTTATGTCTTACTTACACGGAAGCCGGTGTGGTGGCAATGCGGAAAAGATTGTTATCTTTTATCGGCGCTGAAGCATATAAAGTAAACATCTACACCTTTCATGCTTTTTGCAATGAAGTGATACAGGAAAATTTATCCCTGTTTGAAAAAACAGCACTCGACCCTATTTCAGATTTGGAAAGAATTGAACTCTTTAAACAACTGATAGATTCTTTTCCCAAAAATCATCCGCTCAAGCGTTACCGTGGTGATGTATATTTTGAAATTAACAACCTGCAATTTCTTTTCAGCACCATAAAAAGAGAAGGATGGACACCCGAATACATTAACAGCCGTATTGATGAATACATCAACGACCTCCCAAATCGTGAGGAATTTATTTATAAAAGAAAATACAAAGAGTTTAATGCAGGTGATTTAAAGAAAGATAAGATTGAAGAGGAAAAAGAAAAAATGGGTAAGCTACGGGCGGCCGTAAATGAGTTTGACCATTTTCAGCAACTCATGCGAAGCAAAAGCCGTTATGATTTTGATGATATGATAAACTGGGTCATCAAAGCGTTTGAAGAAAATAAAAATCTGCTTAACCGTTACCAGGAACAATTTCTTTATATCCTCGTGGATGAATTCCAGGATACGAGTGGTACTCAAAACAAGATTGTTGAACTCTTAATTAATTACTGGGATAAACCCAATGTATTTGTGGTAGGAGATGATGACCAGAGTATTTACCGTTTCCAGGGAGCAAACATTGAGAACATGGAACAATTTGCTGGTAAATATCAAGACGATTTGCTCACGGTTGTTTTAACAAATAACTACCGCTCTACCCAGCCCATACTGGATATATCCAAAACACTTATTGACATTAATAAAGAAAGACTTGTTGAAAAAATACCCGGTTTAAGTAAGGAACTGAAATCAAGTAATAATAAAATCAGCCATCTTATTCATACACCCATCATTAAAGAGTATGAAACGCAGCGGCAGGAAATGATGGACATTACCATACAGGTACAACAACTGCTGGCACAAAACGTATTACCCGGCAGGATTGGTATCATTTATAAAGAAAATAAATACGGTGAGGAACTAACACAATATTTCAAGCTGCGCAATATACCTGTGTACAGTAAAAGAAGTTTAAATGTTTTTGAAATACCACTGGCTCAAAAAATAATTTTATTAATCAAATACCTGGCAGCCGAACACGATATTCCCTACGGTGGCGATGAAATGCTGTTTGAAATTTTACATTTCGACTGGTTTCATATTTCACCTATTGAAATAGCCAAACTGAGTGTGGAGGTGGCAGATAAAAGATTTGGCAATGATAAAACTTCGCTTCGCCAATTGTTATATGATAAAGCCAATACGCCGGCTAAAGATTTATTTAGTCCTAAAGTTCCCGAAGGTTTTATTAAAGCCAGTGCTGTTTTGGAAAAATTAATTGGAGATGTTTCTAATACAACTATCCAAAATCTGCTGGAAAATATTATCAGGGAATCGGGAATTTTAACACATATCATGCAAAGCCCGGAAAAAATCTGGCTGATGCAGGTGTTAACCGGTTTCTTTGATTTTGTAAAAGAAGAAACAAGACGCAATCCTTCAATAACCTTGGAGCAGTTGGTTGGCATTATTGAATTAATGGAGAAAGAAAATATTGCTTTACCATTAATACAGGTAAGTGGTAGTGATAAAGGCGTAAACCTGATGACAGTTCATGGTTCAAAAGGTTTGGAATTTGAATATGTTTTTATGGCCGGATGTAATGCTTCCTTCTGGGAAAAGAAAAGAAAACCCGGAGGTGGTTATAAATTACCTGACACCATATTCTCTTCTCAGCCTGCTGCCAATGATGATGAAGAATTAAGAAGATTATTTTATGTAGCGGTAACAAGAGCTGAGCAACATTTATATATTTCCTACAGCCGTTTTAAAAATGATGGTAAGGAACTGGAACCATCCATGTTTATTGCAGAAATACAGGATCATCATGAATTGCCAGTTGAAAAAATTGTATTAGACAATGAAGTTATCACGAGTTTCCAGGCTTTGCAGTTTGGTGAAGCAGCAGCACCAGAAATAAATCAACTGGAAGAAGAATTTATCAGCTGTCTGCTAGAAAAATTTGTAATGAATGTAACAGCGCTGAACAACTATTTAAAATGCCCGCTTAATTTTTATTTCAACAGTTTGGTTCGTGTTCCCTCGGGCAAATCAGAAGCAACAGAATTTGGTTCTGCTGTTCACTATGCCTTGCAGAAATTATTTGAAAAGATGCGGGATAAAGACAGTTTTCCATCGAAAGGAGAATTTATAAACGACTTTGAATGGTATATGCACCGGCACCGCGAAAGTTTTACCAAAGAACAATTTGCAAGACGTATAGAATATGGGCAGGAAGTACTTGCTAACTATTACGATAAATATGTTGATACCTGGAATAAAATTGTAGCTGTTGAAAGAAGCATCCGCAATGTAGTAGTGAACGGTGTACCAATAAAAGGTAAACTGGATAAACTGGAATTTGAAGGTACAGCAGTAAACGTGGTAGATTATAAAACAGGTGATTTCGAAAAAGCAAAAGACAAATTACAGTCACCCGGCGAAAAAAATCCCAACGGCGGTGATTATTGGAGGCAGGCGGTATTCTACAAAATCTTAGTGGATAATTACGAACAGAAAAACTGGAAAGTAGTAAGTAGTGAATTTGATTTTATTGAACCGGATAAAAAGAAAAATTATCAAAAACAGAAACTCATTATCAAACCGGAAGATATTACCACAGTAACCCAGCAAATAAAATCAGTATGGGAAAAAATACAAAACCGTGAATTCTATACAGGCTGTGGTAAAGAAGATTGCCACTGGTGTGGTTTTGTTAAAACCAACAACATGGCTATTGCCTTACATGAGTTAAAGGAAGAAGAAGAATTTGAGCCATAACCTCCTGCTTGTAAGCAAGGTTACCAGGATTTTATTGGACTGAAAGGAAAGTTTGGAAAACGATAACAACAAACAGCTTAAGTTTGCGCTTCCTATTATGAAAAAATTATTGAAAATAAAGAATGGATTTGTAATATTTTCCCTTCTCGCAATTCAAATCCTGTTTCAAACCGGCTGTGCCCATATCGTTCCTCCAGCTGGTGGCGACAGGGATTCCCTTCCGCCTATTCCGCTAAAATCATCTCCCAAAGATTCTGTCCTTAATT
>JBLMVP010000343.1:0-12819 GCA_050256755.1 Sphingobacteriales bacterium
GGTTTGTTTAAAAAACAACCTGAGCTTCCATTTAGATGGTGCCAGGCTGTTTAATGCCTTAGTGGCTAAGTCGGAAACTGCAAAACAATACGGGGAAATATTTGATTCTATATCAATATGCCTGAGCAAGAGTTTAGGTTGTCCTGTTGGAAGTTTATTATTAGGTAAAAGAGATTTTATTAAAAAGTCCCGGAGAGTCAGGAAGATTTTTGGAGGAGGGATGAGGCAGGCGGGTATACTGGCTGGTGCAGGTATATATGCTTTAACCCATAATATTAACCGATTAGCTGATGACCACCAACATGCTAAAATGGTGGCACACGAGCTACTGAATAAATCTTACACAGGGCATATGCTCCCTGTAGAAACTAATATCGTCATATTTGAAGCAGCAGGTCACTATACGGCAAAATCTTTAGCTGAGAAGTTTAAGGAAAGCAACATATTGGTTATACCTATCTCCCCAACACAAATAAGAATGGTATTTCACCTTGATATCACCAGGGAAATGGTAACTAAAACGCTTGAAGTAATAAATAACATCAATTAATCAACAGCCAGGAATTTTGTCTGTGCCAGCACTTTTCCATTTTCATTTAATAACTGAAGACGGTAGTAACCTTTAACGTTCTTTTTTAATTGTATCATTTTAAAATTAGTGCTGATGGGCGAACTGAACTTTTCTTCAGCGATGGGATTACCTGAATTATCCATAATCCTTATAAGGTAAAGCTGGGATAATAAGCCTTCTAATTTCACAATGACTTTATTCCCTTTAACCGGGTTGGGCATTATAGTAAGAGTAATTTCTTTTGCTGAAGCGGAATTACCATTTGCCGGTTGCGCAGGTAAAATTGATGGCGATAAAATTATCCAAAGGATAATAGTTAAGTAAATTTTCATCCGGAAATTGGTTTTTGCAAAATAAAGGATACAGGAAACGAAGCCATAGGGCTTCGTAGTATGTTGAAGTTAAAATAAATTTGAAAGTTAACAATTTGATATGTTAACAAGGAGCATAAAATTCCCATAACCCGCGTCAGCAAACAATTCAATTATAAACTAATTCTTTGCTACATTCCCCTGGTTAACTATATCTTTCATTACGTTTACTGCCTCACTTAACTGTAAATCGCTTTGAAGACTTTTCAACCATTGTTTACTTCTTTCTGCCTTTGCCTGATCGTCTTTAAACTTATTTTCTTCACCCGGTAAAAAGTTTACATCCAGGTTGTTTCCCTGTTTCAGGAGGCTTTCCATTTGTTTATAGGTGGTTTGTATCAGCTTTCTTTCATTTCTGAATTTGTCGATTTGCAAAGAGTAAACTTTGTCATTTTCATCTGCAAGCCATTTGGCATTCTCCTTAATAAGTTTAAATGCGGGGTTATTATTAACCCTTTGCTCACTGGCAGACTTTATTGCCGGTAAATTAAAATCATTTAATTGCTGGTAATCCGCTTTTTGAATTTCATCCCATGCTAATGCATCGGGGTTATCTTTCTCACGAAGTTTAAGGTATTCGTATTGATCAGGCAATACCACATCGGAAATCACCCCTTTTAACTGTGTGGCACCACCATTAATCCTGTAAAATTTTTGAAGTGTTAATTTCAGTGCACCCAAATCGCTGTTATTACTGGCTAATAAATCGCCCAGTTTATCGCCATTTAAGCTGATGTTACGCTGCACCGTTCCTTTACCATAAGTAGAAGAACTGCCAATGATTACTGCCCTGCCATAGTCCTGCATGGCTGCTGCAAATATTTCAGATGCTGAGGCGCTGAATTCATTTACCATTACACTTAAAGGCCCGTCATATAAAACAGTTTTGTCTCTGTCAGGCAGAACCTGAGCTTTTTCATCTCTTCCCTTAACCTGTACAATTGGACCATCTTTAATGAAAAGACCAGCCATTTGAATTACATCGTATAATGACCCTCCACCGTTATTGCGTAAATCAATGGTAATACCATCAACATTTTGCTGTTTTAATTTAATAACTTCTTTAGCCACGTCCTGTGAACAACGGGCACCATTAGGTCTTTCCCAGTCCGCATAAAATTCGGGAAGATAGATATACCCTATTTTTTTACCGCCATTATTGATGATAGCACTACGGGCAAAGGTTTCTTCCAGTACAATTTCATCTCTTACCAATGACACTACCTTACTTACTCCGTCTGATTTTTTTATAGTTAATTTTACCTCTGTTCCTTTTTTACCACGTATCAATTTTACGGCATCTTCCACGGCATAACCTGTTAAATCCTGTGGTTCTTCTGCACCCTGTCCAACCTTAGTAATAGCATCCCCCACCTGTAATTCTCCCGATTTCCATGCAGGGGCACCGGTTACAATAGTTGCTATCTTAATTTGTCCGTCTTCATCTTTTAATGACGCACCAATACCATAAAACCGGCCACTCATACTTTCATCAAAGGCCCTTTTTTCCTTTGGCGGGAAGAAAGTGGTATGCGGATCCATTGTAGTCGCAATTTCATTCACCATAGCATTAAATCTTTCCTCCTCTGTGAACTGGTTACGCAAACGGCTGAATATTTTCTCCATTACCTTAGCAACTTTATCACGGGCTTCTTTTTCTAATTCAGCATCTGTTTTTTCAACATTTCCTTTATTACCCCTGTTCTTCTCTCTTTGTTCTACCAGGTCAACATACCGATCAAGAGCCATATATTTTAAACGCTTACGCCAAGTTTCTTTTAATTCGGTTTCACTTTTTGCAAAAGGCAATTTTTCGCCATCAAGTGTTACTTCTTCATTTACTGTAAAGTCAAAGGGCTGGGTTAAGATATTTTTATAAATTGTTTCTGCACTATCCAAACGTTTATTAAATATATCATTGACAGCATAAAAAGACTCCAAATCTTTTCCATGAATTTCATCATCGATTTTGGTTTCGAATTTCTTCAGTGCATCTAAGTCACTTTGCAGAAAATATATTTTATCGCCATCCAGCTGGGCAACAAATTTTTTGAAGATTGTTTTAGAAAAATCATCATCAATTTTCCTGGGACTGTAATGACCTTCTTCCAGCATTTCACCAACTGAATGAAGGATTTTTTCATACTTGGTGCGGGGATTATTAGCGTTTCCGGATGATTGTACGGCATAGAAAACACCTCCACCTAAAACGAGTAACAGGATAATGGGTAAACTTTTTTTACTAAACATATATTGCTTAATTTTTAGCATGATGTAAAAATAACGCAAAAAGCCTGCGTGTGTTGCAATATGGGGGTAAATCCTGAAAAGCATTCGTTAAAATTTTAGGGTGGCAAATCAATATTACGAGGGGCGTAAATAAAAAAGCTCCTCATTTCTGAGAAGCTTTTTGGGTAACCAATGGGGCTCGAACCCACGACCCTTAGAACCACAATCTAATGCTCTAACCAACTGAGCTATGGCTACCATTTTTTGGGACAGCAAAAATAACTAAAAACAATACTCTTTCAAAATCATATTTTGTACCCGCTTTTGTTTTTTGTTTCTTTGCACCCTTTTATACTATATGAATTACTGGTTATTTCTTACTCCTTTAACAGCAGCTTTTACCGGATGGATAACAACATGGATTGCAATTAAAATGCTTTTTCATCCGCGTAAACCAATTAAAATATTAAGCTTTACCATACAGGGAATTTTTCCAAAAAACCAGGGAGAAATAGCAAAAAAACTTGGCCAGGTTGTTAGCAGGGAATTATTATCCTTTGAAGAAATTGAAAAAAAAATTACCAGTACGGATAACCTTGAAAAACTGAAACCGGAAATTGAAGCTCATATTGATAATTTTCTCCGCAATAAGTTAAAAGTTGTTTTTCCCATGTTAAGTATGTTTATTGGAGAAAAAACTATTAACCAGTTAAAAGGAGCTTTTTTAATGGAGTTACAGAGTCTTTTTCCTGTTCTTATGAAAAGTTACATGAACAAATTGCAGCATGATCTTGACCTTGAAAAAATTGTAGTTGAAAAAGTGGCAAATTTTTCCACTGAAAAACTCGAAGATATTCTTGACCAGATAACAAAAAAAGAATTTAAATTTCTTGAAATTATTGGCGCTTTCTTTGGTTTTATTATTGGCATGGTCCAGGTACTGATCACTTTATTAACGCAATAAGCTGTCAGTCATCAGGTTTATTTACCTGTCATCAAAAAGAAAAAGAGCTTTTTAAACTACGGAACAATTTTCCCTTCTACCTGTTATAGTACCGTTTATCAGAAACAATAATTTTTTTATATCCAACAGATGGAAATTTACACTCCCAAAAAAATAACATGAGAAATACGACTACCCTGTTACTTCTATTTGTGTTTTTATCCTGCTCACTTTTTGCACAATTTCCGGCAGGTGGCCAGGGAAGAGGTGGCGGCAATATGAATATCGGCAGGTTTTATGGTAAAATAGTTGACTCCAAAACTAACAGACCTGTTGACGCAGCCTCTGTTACTTTAATACAAAGCAAATTTGATAGTGTAACCCGTAAACGTAAAGATGTAATTCTAACCGGTCAGCTTACCAAAGCTAATGGAGATTTTAGTTTAGAAAACCTGCCTATAGCGGGAAACTTTAAATTAAAAATTACAGCGATTGGCTACACCCCCTTAGAAGAAAAAGTGGCATTTGATTTAAAAACAGGTGGCGGTGGAAATACCGGTGGTGATGCTTCCGGGTTTAGCCAAATGGCTGGTGGGCTGGATAAAGACTTAGGTAATATTAAATTACAGATAGATTCTAAGGTACTGGATGAAGTGGTTGTACAAGGTTCCACTCCAACTTTAAAATTAGCTATCGACAGAAAAGTTTTTAATGTTGAAAAAAATATTGTTTCTGCTGGTGGAACTGCGACAGATGTATTAAGAAACGTACCAACTGTTAGTGTGGATGTTGATGGAAACGTAAGTCTGCGTAATAACGCCCCGCAAATATTTGTTGACGGCAGACCAACTACTTTAACTGTTGATCAAATTCCTGCTGATGCCATTCAGAGTGTTGAACTAATTACAAATCCCTCAGCAAAATTTGATGCCAGCGGCGGACAATCAGGTATAATCAATTTTATTCTAAAGAAAAGCCGCAAAGCCGGTTATAATGGAAGTTTGCGGGCAGGTACTGATACAAGAGGAAGAATTAACAGCGGTGGCGATATCAATATCCGGCAAGGCAAGTTCAATGTTTTTGCCAATGCCAATTACAACCAGCGAAAATCAAAATCATGGGGCGAAACTGACAGGAATGAATTTGGGACCACCCCAGCAACAGAATCATTTCAAATAAATAATAATACAGGCACCGGGGCATTTGCATTTGGCCGCTTTGGTATTGATTATTTTATTGACAACAGGAATACCATAACGATAGGACAAAATATTGTTGGGGGTAAATTTGATTTTAAAGACAGGAATACTTTTTTAGTTGACACTTTAAAATCGCCCAGTGTATTTGAATCTCAGTACCGCAATACAGACGGGAAGAATGAATTTCACAATTACGGAACGCAATTAAGTTTTAAGCACCTCTTTACAAAAGCAGGTAAAGAACTAACAGCTGATGTAAATCTTAACCGCAGCCGGAGTAATAGTGACTCAAAAATTTATTCCCGTTCTTATTTTGACAAGGATCAAACCGATCCAAAAACCGGTGAGTTTCTGCAAAGGATTGACGGTGGTGGAAAAAACAGCTTCCTTACATCACAGGTTGATTTTACCAACCCCGTTACTGATAAAATGAAATGGGAAATGGGTTTACGTTCGCAGATTCGGACTTTTGAAAGTGAGCAACAGAACTATTTTACTTATCCCGGCTCAACAACAGAAGTTTACAATCCCCTTATCAGTAATAAATACAAATACACCGATTATGTTTTTGCCGGTTATGTAACTTATTCAAAACAAACAAAAAATAATTTTAGTTATCAACTGGGATTAAGAGCAGAAAGTTCCAAATATGATGGTGAACAGCAATTAACCAAACAGCAATTCAACAACTCATTTCCATTGAGTTTATTCCCGAGTATTTTCTTTACAAAATCATTTAAAAATAAAGCTGATCTTCAGCTAAACTTTACGCGACGTATTAACCGTCCTAACTTTTTCCAGTTATTACCTAATACAGATTATAGTGATCCATTCAATTACCAAACCGGTAATCCTAACCTGAAACCTGAATTCACTTATTCATTAGAAACATCTTACCAAAAAACCTTTGGTAAAAAGAACAGTACTTTCCTGGCAACTTTATTTGGCAAATACACAACGGATTTAATTTCCCGCTATCAGCGCCGTGATAAGTTAGGACAAACAAATGACACTGCTTTTATTACTACATGGGTTAATGCCACATCAGCTTACGCAGCCGGACTGGAATTAGTGTTACGCAGCCCTGTAACCAAGTGGTGGGAAATAAACTATAATGTAAATGTTTATTATTCCAAAATAAACGGAAGTGATGTAGTGCAGGGATTAGAGAACGAACGTACCAGCTGGTTTGCTAAAATCAACAATAGTTTTAAAGTAGCAAAAGGATGGACCATTCAATTAAGTGGTGATTATAATGCCCGTTCCATTTTACCGGTTAGCACCAGCAACAGCGGTGGCGGCGGGGGTGGCCGTTTTGGTGGCGGCGGAGGGCAGTTTGGTGGTGGACAACAATCAACCACACAAGGTTATATTGATGCCAATTATTATGCAGACTTAGGCTTACGCAAGGAAATTCCTATTAAGAAAAACACCTTAACTGTTTCTCTTAACTGGAACGATATATTCAGAACAAGAAAGAATGTGATACATACTGAATCACCTTATATTGTCCAGGAAAGCTGGAGAAGAAGAGATCCACAAATTCTCAGGTTGAATATCAGCTATCGTTTTGGCAAGTTTGATATCTCGCTTTTCAAACGTAAGAATATGAAAGGTGAAGCAGGTGCTCTGCAGGAAGGATTGAATGGAATACAGCAGTAAAAGTTATTAGCTGACAGGTTACAAGTAACGGCAGCCAACAACTATTTATCTAATTCCCGTTTCCTGTTCTGCCGCCAAGCATGGGTACAAAAGAAAAGTAATCAAACAATTCTTCTGTTAAAGAACCGTCTTCTTTTTTGGTGATGCGTTTCATGCGTTGATGGCTTCCTTCATCAACAGGAATTACCATTCTTCCACCGGGTTTTAATTGTTCAATTAATTTAGGCGGAATAAAAGGTGCGGCGGCAGTAATAATTACTTTATCAAAAGGAGCGTAAGTTGGTAAACCCTCAAAACCATCTCCGTAAAAAAGTTTAATATTAGGATAAGTTTTAAGCAGTGGAAAAGTCCTGTTAGTATCGAACAATTTTTTTTGTCTCTCTATTGTAAATACCTGTGCGCCCATTTCACCCAGCACAACTGCCTGGTAAGCGCTGCCTGTTCCTATCTCTAAAATTTTTTCAAATGGTTTTATCTCCAGTAATTGAGATTGATATGCTACGGTGTATGGCTGGGAAATAGTTTGCCCCTCTCCTATTGGAAAAGCCCTGTCTTCGTAAGCGATCTTATCAAAAGCAGAATCCATAAAATAATGGCGGGGAACTTTGGTAATGGCCTGCAATACTTTTTCATCAGTAATGCCTTTTTCCTGCAATACTTTAACCAATTGCATGCGCATCCCTTTGTGCCGGTATGAATCTTCAAATTTTCGCATAAGCAGCTGCAATATAAAATTGTATTGCATCTAAAAAAAGTAAAAATCCTAACTTCATTAAACTATGTTTTTTACTTTGTACTATTTCGTTAGCTAATTAAAAAACTAACTATGTCAGCTGTTAATGTTGCTTTCTCAGGTTCTGTTCCTGAAAAATATGATGAGTGTCTTGGTCCATTGTTATTTGAGCCCTATGCATTGGACATTTGTAAACGGGTTAAAGAAATACCGGGTAATGCTATTCTTGAAATAGCCTGTGGCACCGGAAGAGTAACCAGTCATTTATCTGCACAGTTTCCGGATGCAAAAATCACTGCAACTGATCTTAATCCTGATATGATAAGTATTGCGAAAAAGAGAATAAGCAGTAAAAATACAGAGTGGATGACGGCAGATGTTCAGCAATTACCTTTTGCTGATGAAAGTTTTGATATTATTGTTTGCCAGTTTGGTTTTATGTTTGTCCCTGATAAACCAAAAGCTTTTGCTGAAACATTTCGTGTACTGAAAAAGGGTGGCCAGTTATTATTTAACACCTGGGATAAAATTGAAAATAACGGACCTGCAAAAATAGCCAATGAAGCAGTTACTGAATTTTTCAAAGGCGACCCTCCCACTTTTTATAAAATACCTTTCTCCATGTATGATGCTGATGAAATTAAAACCCTGCTGGCAAATGCCGGGTATAAAGAAGTATCCGTTGAAAATGTTAAGAAAGAAGGCAGAAACGAAACAGCAAAAAATACTGCGGTTGGTTTTATTGAAGGCAATCCTATTTATGTTGAAATAATAAATAAAGATCCCAGCAGTATCCAGGCGATTGAATTGTCTCTTACCAATAAGCTGATTCAGCAGTTTGGAGACAACCCGCTTATTTGTGAACTATCGGCTTTTGTCTGCAAGGGAATAAAATAAACTACCTGGGAACAGTTGTCCACTTAGCGCCATTCCATTCCATAGCCATTTTTAATGTGTCCATGAAATTGATATCACTGATGGGCGTGGGTGCCGTTAAATTACTAAAGGTTCCTTTTGCCAGACTTATCACATTAAAAACATTTTTGCCTGTGGTATCTTTCTGAACCGACAGCACTGCTACTTCCTGCACATTATATTTATTTCCTCCGGGAACAGCAGATTGCTGCTGGTAATACTCATACACTTTGGTTTTTATTTCCTGTTCGTTGGGCGGTTGGGTGGAGCAGGAGGCAAGATTAGTACAGAAAATTATCATTATAAACTTACCTGATAATAATAAACCTCTCTTTATTCTTTTTCTCAAAATATCCATAATATACATTGTCTTTATTCTTTAAAATCGACTTTGCTTCCTTCTTTTTATCAACAATGAGCAAGGCATCTCCAATACGCAATTCTGATGGAACAATATCATCCCCAACTCTAATCTATTCATTTGGAGAAAGCTTAGTAAATACTATAATATTCTTTTTTGATTTACCCCCACTCCATCCCCAATATGGCCCCACTTGTGAATTTCGGGGTGAAAAAGATCCCATAGTTAATATGAAATACTTTCTTTCATTTTCAATCGCATAAATGTAAGGGTATAACATCCTGATTTTTGATATAATCTCTGAAGAGTTTGTAATATTTTCAAAAAAAGGTACAGTAACCCTGGTAAGGGTTTTATTATTATTAAGATTGGTTGTATAATTAAAAAAACTTGTTTTAGGATCTGTTACTCTACAAGAAATTGCTGAGTATAATCTACTACTTTCTAAATCATAAACATTTATTGTAATTAAATCAGGACATCCTGTTAACTGGAATAATTTATCATCACATATGCAGGAGGCTGTAAAACCCTTTTTTCCCGTATTACAAGTCAGGTTTTTATTAAAATAATTTTTTACGGTTTGCTGATAAGTATTAAAATCAACCTTCAGCATCTGTGTATTTTGAAAATCTTTTGTGATTTGCACATAATTATTCTTAAAATAAACTTTTACTGGTGCTATTAAAGACTCACCTTCAGCCTGCTCATACACATTATCTTGCCTGTTAGCTATGTAAGCTGCTCCTAAAAAAGGTCTTTTTATAATTTCATTAAAGAAATCGTTTGTGCATTGAAATTGATTTACCTGATATTGCCCATTCCCCTTTGTTTGAAACAGAGAAAAGTTATTCCCCTCATTATTAATGTATAAAGCTTTGAAATTTATACCTGTGAGCTTTGCGCCAATAAGGATACTGCTATTTGGCTTAATGTTAAACTCATACAATTCATAAGAGGCTTCATTACTTATAAAATCAAATTTTATCAGGCAAAAAGAATTTTCCGGTGTACTTTTTAAAAGAAAATAAGCCTTTTGATCAGCAAAATCAAATGATACATCAGTTAATATATCATAAGCCACCGCTAATTTATCTAACGGGAATATGGCTTTAAGTGAATTGCTAAATTTAAAATCCACATTACCTTTTGCAACTATTAACTTAGTCTCATTCTGGTAATACATATAAATGGCATTCCCATTTAAAGTATCGTTCACAAATACAGGTTCACCATCAATATCTCCGTCAGGAATTGATATTTCCGCAACCTTGGTTTGAGAAAAAGCAAAAAAAGAAAAGAAAAAAAAGCTAAAGGTGCAAAAATATTTATTCATATTAATAGGCTTGAAATATATTAATGATAAACCTAACAGGGCTTAAATATCTGTTAGGTTTTTTGAGCATCTTACTTCAACTTCATATCACTTATAATTCCATTAATCTTTGCTTTTAGTTCTTCATGCACTTTATCAAAATCAGCAGCAGCTGCTAATTTGGTATTAACGCTGAAATAAAATTTAATCTTTGGCTCCGTACCACTTGGTCTTGCGGAGATCTTACTTCCATCTGCCAATATAAACTGCAACACATTTGATTTTGGCAATTCAATAGCCCAGCTTTTGCCAGTTGTTAAATTCTTACCCACTTTCAGTTCATAATCCAGCAACGTTACCACATCCGAGCCATTGATAGATTTAGGCGGATTGCTGCGGTAACCTTCCATCATCTCTGCAATTTCTTTCTGTCCGTTCATTCCTTTCCTGGTAATAGAAATTAAATCTTCTTTATAAAAACCATATTGCACATATAAATCCACCAGCTTGCTGAACAGTGAACGGCCCTTATCTTTTTCATAAGCCGCCATCTCGCACAATAAAGCTACTGCACTTACAGCGTCTTTATCTCTTATCTTATCACCAATCATCAACCCAAAACTTTCTTCACCACCAATAACATAATTTTCTTTTCCCTGCTTTTCTAAAACCATGGAGGAAATCCATTTAAAACCGGTGAGTACATTGTAACAGGCAACACCGTTTGTTTTGGCAATGGCATCAATCATTTCTGTGGTAACAATTGTTTTAATCACCATATCATTGGGTTGCGCAATACCTTTTGCTTTTCTTGCCTCAATCATATAATTAAATGCCAAAACAGCCGTTTGGTTTCCATTCATCAGTACCCAGTTGCCATGATTATCTTTTACACCAACACCCACACGGTCAGCATCAGGGTCGGTACCCAATAAAATATCCGCATCCAGTTCCTGTGCTTTCGTTAAACCAATACTCATCGCTTCTTTCTCTTCGGGATTGGGATAAACAACCGTTGGAAAATTGCCATCCGGTTTACTTTGTTCTTCTACAATGGTAACATTGGTAAAGCCAAAATTTTTTAATACTTCCGGCACCAGCATAATACCTGTACCATGTATGGGAGTGTAAACGATTTTTAAATCTTTCTGCTTCGCAATTATTTCGGGATAAACACTCAGGCTTTTTACCATTTTAATATATTCTGCATCCATTTCTTTTCCAATGAGGGTAATATTCTTTTCTCCCCCGCTCCATTTTACGTCCGATACAGAAGTAATTTTATCCACTTCGGTAATTACATTTTTATCATGCGGCGGAACCAACTGTGCACCATCGTCCCAGTAAGCCTTATATCCATTGTATTCTTTAGGATTATGTGAAGCAGTACAAACTACTCCGCCTTTACATTTATGAAAACGAATGGCATAAGAAATTTCAGGTGTAGGACGCAAAGCTTCAAACAACAAAACTTTAATACCATTTGCGCCCATTACATTGGCAACAATCTCAGCAAATAGCCGGCTGTTATTACGACTATCATGCCCAACAACTACCCGAACTTCTTCACCCGGAAATGATTTATTCAAATAATTAGCATAACCCTGTGTAGCCATACCCACCGTATATTTATTCATACGGTTAGTACCTGTACCCATAATGCCACGCAAACCACCGGTACCAAATTCAAGGTTGCGGTAAAAAGCATCAGCGAGTTCATCAGGATTGCTGGTTTGTAATTCCCGAACAGCAGCCTTGGTTTCTTCATCAAAATTACCGTTGAGCCAGGCATTTACTTTGTTCAAAATAGCAGCGTCCATAATAAAGATTTAAAGTGTTGGTTTAAAGTTGAAAGTTATAGAATTTTCTTATTCAATATAAAATTACCGTTGTATCGTATTTTTGTTTTCATGAAGTCAGCACCCGTGCAAAATTCACCTTCAAAGGCGTCGCACTCCTGTACGATAACAATACTACTCCTCTTTTTACTAACACTGATTAATATTTAAAATATCAAACCCCATTTTCTTTGTAATTTTAAATTGAAATATACTTTATGACAACAACCCTTCTTAAAAAGAAACTCACCAACGCCATCAATAAAATAGAGGATGCGCAATTTTTGGAAGCACTTCATACCATTGTGTCTTCTAAACAGGAAGATGAAATGATTTATGAATTATCGACGCCACAAAAAAAAGAATTAGACAGGCGACTGGCTGATTATAAAAGCGGTAAATCTAAAACCTATACCTGGGAAGAGGTTAAGAGTAGCCTTTTAAAAAGAAAGAAATGACCTTTTCGATAAAGCTTACTGAAGAAGCCTTAAACGATATTACGGGGATAGTTCAATGGTATGATTCTCAAAAACACAAACTGGGTAATATATTTATTGAACAAATAAATTTGGCATTTATAAGTATTGAAAGAAACCCCTTCTCCTTCACAAAATTTTATAAACAGGTAAGAAAAGCAGCCCTGCAAAAGTTTCCTTATATCATTTTATTTAAGATAGAAAAT
>JBLMVP010000344.1:0-4000 GCA_050256755.1 Sphingobacteriales bacterium
TACAAAACAAAATTTGGCAAAGAAGAAAAACCGGAGGAAGAAATTATTGTTTCCAAAACGCCTCCTTATGATGAGGCAATGGAATCATTAAAAAAATTAATGGAGCGCAGTGCTGCTAACCAGGAAGAGGCAAAACAAATTCATTCTGATTTAACCAATGTATTTAAAAGATATTTATTAAGGGCCAATAACCTGAACACTTCAAAAAATACTACCAGTGAAATATTAATAAAACTGAAAGATGAATTAATTCAGCAATCACAATTATCAACGCTGGCAGAAGCGCTGAGGTTGAGTGATGTGGTAAAATTTGCTGGTTATTTCCCGGCAAAAACAGAAACAGCCGCAGCAATTAGCCAGACTGAACAGATTATAAAACTTCTTCATCAAACCAAACAAAATTAATTTGATAGCCGATTGGTTTAAACATATTGAATTTGCACACCCATGGTTCTTTGCATTAATGGCACTGATACCGGTTTTAATTACCTGGTACTGGCGCAATAATTTAAAACGTCAGTCATCATTAATGATTTCATCCACAAGAGGGGTGGAAGCTGCAGCTAATTTTAAAACAGCTTTTCATCACCTGCCTTTTATTTTACGGCTGTTATCACTTGCTTTATTTATTACGGCGATGGCCCGTCCGCAAACACGTAATGATGAACAACGTAAAGAAGGGGAAGGAGTGGACATTGTGTTGTGTATTGATGTAAGTGGCAGTATGAATGCGGAAGATTTACAGCCTAATCGTTTGGAAGCAGCCAAACAGGTAGCAGCAAGTTTTGTAGATAACCGCCCAACAGACAGAATTGGTTTAGTTGTTTTTTCTGGTGAAAGTTTTACCCAATGCCCTATTACTGCAGATCACGGTGTGGTTAAGCTTCAAATATTAAATATCCGCAGTGGTTTTTTAGAGGATGGTACAGCTATCGGAACCGGTCTTGCAACCAGTGTGGAAAGATTGAAATCAAGTAAGTCAAAAAGTAAGGTAGTTATTCTTTTAACCGATGGTGAAAACAATGGAGGGTTAATTGATCCTCAAACAGCTAAGGAAATTGCTAAATCGCTCAAAGTAAAAGTATATACTATCGGTGTTGGTACTGATGGATTTGCTCCAATTCCGCAAGTCACACCATTAGGCACTATTCGCAGCAATGAAAAAGTAAATATTGATGAAAAACTCCTTACGGAAATTGCCCGGGAAACCGGTGGAAGATATTTCCGTGCAAAGGATAACGAAGGGCTAAAAAATATTTACGGTGAAATTGATAACCTTGACAAATCACAAGCGGAAGTAAGTACCTATACAAATTATACAGAGCGGCTTGTTCCCTTTGTAATCGCTGCGCTGGCTTTGTTGTTGTTAGAATTAATTCTTCGTTATACAACCTTTAAAAAGTTTCCGTAACGCTTATTTAAATTTTACTGACACCAGTAGCTGTAAAGCCGTCCATACAACTATGGTGATGCTGCTGTAAAAGAAAACCGTTATGATCGTACTTCCCGGTAAGTAAATCATCAGCAACGTAGAGCAGATCAGCATTAATCCCATTATAAATACAAAAGACAGCCGGTTAATATTTTGGCGTAACGCCTTATTGGTAAAACTATCTTCCCGGAAATTAATTTCATGCCGCAATACGCCTTTGCGAAGATTGTTGATGATCTCTTTTATATCTGCCGGCAGGCGGTCAATAATGTACCAATAATCTTCTGCTGAGTTGATCAGTTTATTTACGATAGCATCAAAACTAAATTGCTCTTTGATCTTTTCTTTAGCAAATGGCTCAATCATATTTACGATTGAAATATCAGCCTGGAGGTTTTCTGCAAATTTCTGAATCGTTCCCAATGCCTTTAGCAACATATACAAATTAGAAGGAACTTTCAGCCCATGCCTGCCAATAATCTTAAAAGTTTCCGCCATCAGGCCAGAGATATCCATTTTATCATAAGGGATATAGCTGTATTTTTGAATCAGTTCACTGATTTCAAACTCCAGGCCTGCTTCATCTTTATAATAATTGATCTCCAGTAATCCCAATAATGCTTTGGTGATACGATGAGTATCCTGCCGGGCAAAGCCCAGCATAAAATTTATCAGGGATTGAATTTGCCCGGGTTTTAAGCTGGCAGTCATTCCATGATCTAATAAAATGATTTGGTTATTATCCCGGATCAATAAGTTACCTGCATGTGGGTCTGCATGAAAGAAGCCGTATTTTAAAATCATTTTTAAAATAACATTGGTTCCGTTTTCAGCAATAGCAATTGTATTAAAGCCTCTTGCCTCCATTTCTTCTTTTGAACCCGGTACTATTCCTGTAACATACTCCATCACCAGCACTTTTTGGGTGGTATACCGGGAATATACTCTGGGAATATAACAGTAATCATCTTCTTTAAACATATCAGAGAAGCGAAGCATATTGGCAGCTTCATTGGTAAAATCAAGTTCTTTCTTCAGAACAGTACCAAAATCTTCTACAAAACCTATTACATTAAAACTGGCTAACTCAGGATATGATTTTACCGCCTGTTGTGCCAGTATCTTCATCAGCACCAGATCAACAGAAATTTTTTGTTTGATATTGGGCCGCTGTACTTTTACGGCTACCATTTCTCCATTATGCAATACTGCACCATATACCTGTGCGATAGAAGCAGAAGCGACAGGAATAGCATCCAGCCGTTGAAAAATTTCAAGTAAAGGATCCCCAAGCTCTTCCTCAATGATGCGGAAGGCCATTCTGTTATCAAATGGCTTAGCTGATGATTGCAGTTTCTTTAGTTCATTTCTTAATTGTTCGGAAACAAGATCAGGGCGGTCCGCCAGTATTTGGCCAAACTTTACAAAAGTGGGCCCCAGGTCTTCAATCATTAACCGGATACGTTCTGAACGGGAAGTCAATTTTCTTCCACCCGGGTCGATCATTCTCCTGATAAATCTCTTTCCATAAAACCAATTTTTTACAGAATGTTTGCTAATAATAAACAGGATGCTTATTAACCGCAAACTATTTTGCAAATAGCTGTTAAACCTGAATATCCACATAAAATATTTTTTGCCTTACAGTAATGCTTTGTTGCTTATCAGCATTTTCTATTATGAAAGGTTCATGCCATTTTTATTTCAGCAATAAAAAAGGAGCCTGTAAACAGACTCCTTACAGCATTTAAAATATTTTTCAGGATGCCATTTGATGTTTAACATGATTACCCGCAATTTTAGCAGACTGCAAAATTTCCAGCACTCTTTTCCTGGTATCTTCTTTTAACCCGGCTATTTCATTACGAAATACTGCTTTTAATTCTTCCAGTTCATCACTGGTAGTGCCTTTGAGTTTTTGCCAGCGATCTAAAAGATCATCCAGTGTTTCTTTTATTTTTTCTCTGGTGGTACTTCCCTTTTCCGGAGCCAGTATCATCCCAATAGCCACTCCTGCTGCCACGCAGGTAATAATTGTTTTCATGCTCATATAAAGGTGTTTTTTCAGTGAATAATGTTAGTAGTGTTTCAAGAACCTTGCCAAGACTTTTACAGGGTGAGTTCTTTACTGATTCAAAAAAATGTTAAGAAAATAGCGGTCTGTATTTTTATTATTTACTGAAGGAAATCAATTCAAAGGATTTTTTAATTAGCAGAAATTGACGGTTTGTTATCTTGCAGCAGCATGAAAGCAATCATCTATAAATCAACCGGCTCCTGGTATATTGTAAAAAACGAACAGGGACAAGTGTTTAACGCCCGTATCAAAGGCAAGTTTAAAATCGATGATGAAATAACTTCTACCAATCCCATTGCAGTAGGAGATGAGGTAGAAATTGAAATGGAAAACGAACTGGAAGGTTCTGTTACTATTACACATATCCATAAGCGGAGGAATTATATCATCCGTCAATCACCCTCTCATAAAAAGCAAAAGCATATTATTGCTTCCAATATAGACCAGTCATTATTATTTGCTACGTTGAAAGAACCAAAAACTTCTTCAGG
>JBLMVP010000345.1:0-5323 GCA_050256755.1 Sphingobacteriales bacterium
TGTACAGAAAAAGTTTTTTGTAACCATTAAAAAATTCTACTGCAAACGATTGATGCCTGATTTTACTATTACATGTTAGTATACAAATAAAAAATATTCATGGCAGCGGGGTACTTTAATGTATTAAACGCTTAAATTTACTTCTACTCTTTTGTCTTAGCTGAATTTAAATCAACAAGTCATTGATGAAGTAAAACCCGATACTTCATAATTAATAACGATAAACGATAAACCAACTAACATGAAGCTTGCTACACGTCTCCAATTATCGGTAATGATGTTTCTTGAATTTTTTATTTGGGGTGCATGGTTTGTTACTATGGGTACCTATCTTGCCACAACACTTAAAGCAACCGATGAACAAAACGGATGGGCATATGGTACGCAAGCCTGGGGTGCTATTATTGCTCCATTTGTAATTGGGTTAATTGCCGACCGTTTTTTTGCTGCTCAAAAAATACTGGGCATTCTGCATCTGGCGGGTGCTGCATTAATGTATTATATTTCAACAACAGCAGATTTCAGTTCGTTTTATCCGCCGCTGCTGGTATATATGATATTGTATATGCCCACACTGGCATTAGTCAATTCTGTTTCTTTTAAGCAACTCACTAATCCAGAAAAAGAATTTAGCAGTATCCGTGTATGGGGTACAGTTGGATGGATTGTTGCCGGTTTGATAATTGGCTGGCTGGCATGGGAGCAGGGTGGGTCGTTGGTAAATACATTTCGTTTAACAGCAGTTCTCTCAGCTATTTTAGGTGTGTTTAGTTTTACCTTACCCAACACACCACCTCCCAGGGCAGGATCAAAAGTTACAATGGGGGAAATCCTGGGTTTGGATGCATTAAAACTTTTAAGAGACAGAAGTTTTTTTATTTTCTTTTTATCATCAATGCTCATCTGTATTCCGCTTGCTTTTTATTACCAGGAAACCAATCAATTTTTAAACGAACTAAAAGTTTCCGGTGCAGCGGCTAAAATGAGTATGGGTCAGATGAGTGAAATGATTTTTATGGTGCTGATGCCTTTATTTTTCCGGAAGCTCGGTGTAAAAAAAATGTTGTTGTTAGGAATGCTGGCCTGGGTAATCCGTTACCTGATGTTTGGTTTTGGAGATGCGGGAAGCGGAATTTCTCTTTTATATATCGGAATCATTCTGCATGGTATTTGTTATGACTTCTTTTTTG
Source organism: Sphingobacteriales bacterium (assembly GCA_050256755.1). GTDB lineage: Bacteria > Bacteroidota > Bacteroidia > Chitinophagales > Chitinophagaceae > AWTP1-9. The sequence continues at coordinate 1,191 of JBLMVP010000345.1, forward strand.
TTACCGGCCAGATTTATACGGACGAGAGAGCCGGAGAAAAAATCCGTTCTTCTGCACAGGGAATGATAACATTGGCCACTTATGGTGTGGGTATGCTGATTGGTTTTTGGGTAGCAGGATTGATCTCTGGTTATTTTAGAACGGCAGAAGGTCACGACTGGAAAAATATATGGATGGTACCTGCAGCCATTGCAGCTGCAGTAACTTTATTGTTTCTTATATTTTTTAAAGACCCAAAGAAAAACCAAACAGCTTAACATCAAAGTTTTTTAAACAATCGTAAATTGTAAGCCTTGCTATAAAAAAAGATGGGTACTTCACGACGTAAATTAATAAAGCAGGTTGCATTGGGTTCGCTGGCTCTTGGCGGACTTTCATTTACCGATAAGCAGAAAGAAGAAATACTGTTTGAAAAAAAACTAAAGTTGAAAGGTAATATCAACCATTCCGTTTGTTACTGGACTTATAATTTTCTTTCATTGGAAGAATTATGTATGGTGGTAAAGGAAATAGGCTTTTCAGCAATTGATTTAGTAGCTCCTAAAGACTGGCCCATCTTACAAAAACATGATATTTATTCCTCCATGTGTTATATCGCTGGCGAAGTGAGTTTAACCAAAGGGTTTAATCATAGGGAATATCACGAGTCGTTAATCAAAGATTACCTGGATGTAATTCCATTAATGGCAAAAGCCGGCTACAAAAATTTGATTTGCTTTAGTGGTAACCGAAATGGTATGGATGATGAAACAGGGTTAAAAAATTGTGTGGAAGGATTACAAAAGGTTTTGACATTAGCAGAAAAGAGCGGAATAGTGGTGCAGATGGAATTATTCAACAGTAAAGTAAACCATCCGGATTATATGGCTGATAAAAGTGCATGGGGTATAGAGTTATGTAAACGACTCGGTTCAGAAAACTTTAAACTGTTGTATGATATTTATCACATGCAGATTGATGAGGGGGATGTGATTCATACTATTAAAGATAATCATCAATACTTTGGACATTATCACACGGCAGGCGTACCGGGCAGACATGAAATAGATGAAAGCCAGGAATTGTATTATCCTGCCATTGTGAAAGCAATCATGGAAACAGGCTTTAAAGATTATGTGGCCCAGGAATTTATTCCAACAGGCAAGGATAATAAAGAAAAAATTGCCGCATTAAAAGATGCGGTAAGAAGATGTGATGTGTGATTTTATTTGACAATTGTCAAATAAAAAAGTAGTCAAATAGTCTACATTGAAACCAATTATACAAACAACAAACAATCAATTGCTTTATGCCGGATAACAACACATTCGATGCCATTGTAGTAGGTTCGGGAATCAGCGGCGGCTGGGCCGCTAAAGAGCTAACTGAAAAAGGGCTAAAAGTTTTACTGCTGGAACGTGGTAAAAATATTGAACACATCAAAGATTATAAAAACAGCACTAAAGAAGTTTGGGATTTTCCACACCGTAATGGGATAACCCAAAAGATGAAAGAAGATCATCCTGTATTAAAACGGGATTATCCTTTACGTGAATCTATGGTAGATGATAACTGGAGCCCATGGGCTAATGATAAAGACAATCCTTATACTGAAACCAAACGCTTTGACTGGTTCCGCGGTTACTTAGTTGGGGGACGTTCCTTATTATGGGGTCGCCAATCGTATCGTTTAAATAAATGGGATTTCGAAGCCAATGCCAAAGAAGGCATTGCGGTTGACTGGCCTGTTCGTTATGATGATATTGCTCCCTGGTATAGTTATGTGGAAAAATTTGCAGGTATACAGGGAACCAAAGAAGGATTGGAAGTATTGCCTGATGGGGAATTTCTTCCCGGTATGGAAATGAACTGCGTGGAAAAAGATGTGGCTGCAAAATTGAAAGATTATTACAAAGGCACACGCCATATGTTTATTGGCAGAAGTGCTAATATTACCCAACCAAAACCAGAACAAAACCGGGTGAATTGCCAATACCGAAACCGTTGCTGGTATGGTTGTCCATTTGGTGCTTATTTCAGCAGTAACTCTGCTACTTTACCCGTTGCTATGGCCACCGGTAACCTTACATTGCAAGCTGATAAGATTGTAACTAAAGTACTTTATGATAAGGATAAAAAGAAAGCAACAGGAGTTGAAGTAATAGATGCAAATGACAATAAAACATACGAATACAAAGCCAAAATTATTTTCCTCTGTGCATCCACCTTTAATAGCACCTGGATATTAATGAATAGTGCCACAGATATATGGCCTGATGGTTTAGGCAGCAGCAGTGGTGAATTAGGTCATAATGTAATGGACCACCATCTTAAAGTTGGTGCGGAAGGTACGGTTGAAGGATTTGAAGATAAATATGTATTTGGTAAAAGACCTACCGGTATTTACGTACCAAGGTTCAGGAATATCTATAATGATAAAAGAGATTATCTGCGTGGCTTTGGTTACCAGGGAGGCGCCAATCGTGGCCGCGGTATTGACATCCCGGAATTTACATTAGGAGCAGAATTAAAAGAAGCATTAAGTGAACCCGGCAAATGGAAAATGGGTATTATGGGTTTTGGTGAAATATTACCTGATCACAGTAATAAAATCAGCTTAGATAAAAATAAAAAAGATAAATGGGGATTACCTGTGTTGGCTTTTGACGTGGAAATGAAGGAAAACGAAATAAAGATGCGCAAGGATATGGCAAACGATGCGGCGGAAATGCTTACCAATACCGGCGTAAAAGATGTAACAACTTATGATACTGGCTATGCAGTAGGTATGGGTATACATGAAATGGGAACAGCCCGTATGGGCCGTGATTCCAAAACATCGGTATTAAATGGCAATAACCAGGTATGGGATGCTACCAATGTTTTTGTAACAGATGGCGCTTTTATGACCAGTGCCAGTTGCGTAAACCCATCATTATCTTATATGGCCTTTACAGCAAGAGCGGTTGATTTTGCAGTAAAGGAATTAAAGAAAGGAAATTTGTAAGAAATTATGACGAATGATAAATGATAAATTTTGAATGAATGTTTCCAAGTTTTCATTTAGCATTTAAAATTCAACATTTAAAATAATTAATAAATGGAACGTCGCGAACTTTTAAAAATGATTGCATTAGCTACCGGTGGAGTAGTAATAGGTGGCGAATTATTTTTTAGCGGATGTAAATCTGCAGGTAGTTCTGCAGTTTCCTTTACTCCGGAAACAATTGCAATGCTGGATGAAATTGGTGAAACTATTATTCCTGCTACCACAACACCAGGTGCCAAAGCCGCACAAGTTGGTGAGTTTATGAAAATATATGTTACCGATTGTTATACAGAAGAAGAACAAAAAATCTTCCTGGAAGGTGTAGGTAAACTGGATGAAGCCTGCAATAAAATGCACGGGCATGATTTTATGAAAGCCCCTGCTGAACACCGTAAAGAATTATTGGTTGCTTTAGATAAAGAAGCAAAAACGGTACAGGACCAGCGTAATAAAGCCTATGACGATTTTGTTAAAGCCGAGAGAGCAAAAGGAAATGTACTGCCTATTCTCGATTTTACAAATCCGGTAGCCCCTCATTATTTTACTTTAATGAAGCAATTAACACTGATGGGTTTCTTTACTTCTAAGACAGGTGCAACGGAAACACTGCGTCATATCCAGGTGCCGGGTAAATATGATGGAGCATTACCGTATAAAAAAGGCGATAAAGCCTGGGCAGATTCTATTTAAAAATTTTAATGCCAACTTTTATGAGTTACAATCGCAGAGATTTTCTAAAAATAACAGGAGCAGCTACAGCAGGTTTAACATTAGCCTCTTATGCTGATGTATTTGCTGCAAAGACAAAAGGAAATGTTTTTGGATTACAACTGTATGGGATAAGAGATATAGTTGGTAAAGATCCAAAAGGGATCTTGAAACAGGTGGCTAAGATGGGCTATAGTGGTGTAGAGCCTTTTGAACATAAAGAACTGGGCATGTATCTCGGCATGGGCAATAAAGGATTTAAATCTTATGTCAGTGACCTGGGAATGAAAATACGATCTGTACACAGTGATGTTTACAAAAATTTTGAAAAAAAAGTTGAAGAAGCTGCAGCCATTGGAGTAGAATATTTTATTTATAACTGGGAAGGTCCCGGTAA
>JBLMVP010000346.1:0-3109 GCA_050256755.1 Sphingobacteriales bacterium
GCCAGTAACTCTGCACGGTTTTCTATGCTGCGGGTAATATAAAGCGCTTCAATCTTCTTTTCAAAAATCAGTGCCTGTAATAAAAAGGTATGTTGGTTATGCGATTTGGAAGCATCTTTAATTTTTTCTAAAACTTTTAGTGTCTGCAGGTATAACCCTTTGTTGAATAGTATGCGGGCATAATCCATTTGCTCATGCAGCTGGAGGTCAATATTATTTTCATCTTTAAGAATACGAACGCTCGCAAGTATTTGTTTGTACAGATGAGCTTTTAAATTGGAGAGTTGTTGTTTCTTAATGCTTTTGTTTCTGAGCAATATCGCTTCATCATAATCACTCATTTTGTCCAGTGCATCAAAAAGTTGTATGATTTTCATATCGCTGCTGGCAGAATTTCGTTTTACAAACAATTTAAAATTCCGCTTCTCCGCTTTTTCCAGCGATTTAATTAATTGAAACAATTCGTCCGATTTGCGGTTGGGCATCGTAGTTTAATTTGGCCAAAATCCTTTACTGCAAAGGGTTTTAGCTTTTTCCGGCAGGTATAGATACTGTAAATTTAGGCTTAGTTTGGTTTCCCGCAACGCACTATTAAAACTAATTTTGTTAGAGCAGGCTGTGCGTTTTGTTATTGGCAAGCAACACAAAAATAAACAGCCTGCTTTTTTATCTCATACAACAGCAATTTATGCCGGATAAACAAATTTTCATTTTTGATACAACCTTAAGAGACGGTGAACAAGTGCCTGGTTGTAAATTAAACAAAAAAGAAAAAATTGACTTAGCACTCCAGATTGAAGCATTAGGTGTTGATATTATAGAAGCAGGGTTCCCCATATCCTCCCCTGGTGATTTTGATTCAGTAAGGGAAATAGCATCGCTGGTAAAAAATGCAAGTGTATGCGGATTGAGCCGTGCGGTACAAAAAGATATTGAAGTAGCTGCCGACGCAATCAAACATGCAGTTCGTCCACGTATCCATACGGGGATAGGTACATCGGATTATCACATCAAAGCAAAATTTAATGCCACTCAGGGGGAAATTCTGCAAAGAGCTGTACAGGCGGTTAAATGGGCAAAGAATTTTGTAGATGATGTGGAGTTTTATGCAGAAGACGCAGGAAGAACGGATAATGAATATTTAGCCAGGGTAGCGGAAGCCGTTATTGCTGCCGGTGCAACCGTAGTAAATATTCCTGATACAACAGGTTATTGTTTGCCCAATCAATACCAGGAAAAAATGACTTACTTAATCAATAATGTTCCAAACATAGACAAAGCAATTCTTTCCTGTCATTGTCATAATGATTTGGGATTGGCAACAGCTAACTCTATTGCCGGAATCATTGGTGGAGCCAGGCAAATTGAGTGTACTGTAAATGGTTTGGGTGAAAGAGCCGGTAATACATCTCTGGAAGAAGTAGTGATGGTATTAAAACAACATAGTTATTTGGGTTACTATTCAAATATTAAAACAGAAAAACTTAATCCAATCAGCCGCCTGGTTAGTGAAACAATGCGTATGCCGGTGCAGCCAAATAAGGCAATTGTAGGAAGTAATGCTTTTTCTCATTCATCAGGTATTCACCAGGATGGATTTTTAAAAAATTCTCAAACCTATGAAATCATTACACCGGAAAGTGTGGGAGCGGATGGGAGTAAGATTGTACTAACGGCACGCAGCGGCCGTAGTGCATTGGCACATCGTTTTCAGAAATTAGGTTACCAGTTTACAAGGAACGATGTAGATGTTTTATATCAAAAGTTTCTGGAAGTAGCAGACAGTAAGAAAGAAGTGATGGAAGAAGACCTGCATGTATTGGCGCAGGCATATGTTCCGGAAGCAGCAACCGTGTGATTTTCTCATGACAATAAGTTGAGTTTTACAAACAGAGCGCAGGGTAAAACCTGCGCTTCTTAAAACAGAAAAAATAATCCGTACTAAAAGAATAACCATATGCAAAAAAAAATTGCGGTAATAAATGGAGATGGCATCGGGCCCGAAGTAACCAAACAAGCTGTTCGGGTGCTGGATGCTGTTGCGCAGCAATTTAATCACCAGTTTGATTACGAATATTGCTTGCTGGGTGCAGCTGCAATAGATGCTACCGGAAACCCCCTTCCTCAGGAAACAATCGAAATTTGTCTCGATAGTGATGCTATATTGTTCGGGGCGATTGGGCATCCAAAATATGATAATGATCCTACTGCTAAGGTTAGACCAGAACAAGGACTGCTTGGATTGCGTAAAGCTTTACAATTGTTTGCCAACATTCGCCCCATTCTTTCTTATCCTGCTCTTCAACATTTGTCTCCTCTTAAAAGCAAACAATTAGAAAATGTTGACTTTGTGATTTTCCGTGAACTAACAGGCGGAATTTATTTTGGTAAAAAAGAACTAAGTGAAGACAAAACAAAAGCACTTGATGAATGTGTTTATTCTGTTGAGGAAATAGAGCGCATTGCTCACTTAGCATTTCAGCATGCACAAAAAAGAAGAAAGAAATTAACACTGGTAGATAAAGCCAATGTTTTGGAAACATCCCGATTGTGGAGAAGAGTGGTGCAGGAAGTAGCTAAACAATATCCGCAAGTAGCAGTTGATTATATTTTTGTTGATAATGCTGCCATGCAAATTATTCTTAATCCTAAACAATTTGATGTAATACTTACAGAAAATATGTTTGGCGATATTATCAGTGATGAAGCAAGTGTGTTAAGTGGTTCATTGGGTTTATTGCCTTCTGCATCACATAGCAGTAAGATTGGATTGTTTGAACCAATTCATGGTTCTTATCCTCAAGCTGCGGGAAAAGATATTGCCAATCCTCTGGGTTCTATACTTTCTGCGGCTATGATGCTGGATTATTTTGGATTAATGGAGGAAGCACAATTGGTAAGAGATGGCGTAAGCTGGACATTAGCCAATGGTTTTGTAACAAAAGATATTGACCCCATTAATTTTTATTTCACTTCAACAATTGGAGAGCTGATTAGTGATTATGTGATGAATAAAATTCCGGGTAATATTAATAAAGATAATATAGAGTTGAGAAAATCAACGATAATATGAGAAGCTGCAAGCACAACAGCTTTCAAAAAAGTTCTT
>JBLMVP010000347.1:0-5238 GCA_050256755.1 Sphingobacteriales bacterium
TACCAGGTGGTAACAAAAGATTCCGGTTATAATTTTAATCCCTTCCAGGGAATGCAGACCCCGGAACGTATGACAATGGAAGATGTTAAACAGGCACAGGATGAACTGGACCAGCAGGGAATATTATTAGATTATGCTTCCAAGGGTCATGCTGTTGAATTGTTGGATAGAGAAGACGTTGATGGCGTAGATGCTATTCAGCTGAAAATAAATCTCAGTTCCGGCAAAACCTTATTCTATTATATTGACCCGGATAATTACTACATCATCCGTATTAAGATAAAAGGAAAGAGTAACGGGCAGGAGTTTACTAACACTTCTGATTTCTACAACTTCAAAAAAAATAAAGACGGAATATTATTTGCCTATACACAGGACAATATAACGTTTGATACTATTGAAATCAATTCAGCTATTGACGAAAAAACTTTTGAAGTAAAGAAATAATACCAGCCAGGTATTAGTAATCATTAAAAATTAAGACATGAAAAAAATATTTTTATTTCTAACTATAATTTCAGTTGCACAGTTTACTAAAGCTCAAATTTCTTCTGCCACATTTGGAGCTATGCAGGCAAGGCAAATAGGTCCGGCTGTAATGGGAGGCAGAACAACTGCAATAGATGGAGTAAATAATGAACCAAGAACCATTTATGTTGGTACTGCCGGTGGTGGTGTTTGGAAAACAACCAATGCAGGTGTTACTTTCAATTCAGTTTTTGATAAGTATTGTCAGTCGATTGGTTCAATTGCTGTTGATCAGCGGAATCCTAAAACAGTTTATGTAGGAACCGGTGAAAGTAATATGCGTAATACGGTTTCAATAGGAGAAGGTTTATACAAAACAACAGACGGTGGTGATAACTGGAACCGTATTGGCGGATTAGACAGTACTGAACATATCAGCAAAGTGATTGTAGATCCTAAAAATTCAAATATCATTTATGTTTCTGCACCAGGGCCATTATGGAGCGACAGTAAACATCGTGGTTTATACAAATCAACTGATGCCGGTAAAACTTTTGAAAAGATTTTATACATCAATGATAAAACTGGTTGTGCTGATGCAGCAGTAGATCCATCTAACACCAATATTATTTATGCTTCCATGTGGGAATTCCGCCGTAAACCTTATGCGTTTAGCTCCGGTGGAAACAATAGTGGAATTTATAAAAGCACAGATGGTGGTAAAACATGGAAAGAATTAACTAATGGTATACCAAAAAAACCAATTGGACGAACTGCCCTTGCATTAGCGCCAAGCGAACCCAATCACCTGGTGGCAATTGTGGAAGCAGAAAAAACAGGTTTATATATTTCAAATGATGCCGGTGAAACATGGAAGGAACAAAGTGCCACAGTAAATGTCGTTTCACGTCCTTTTTATTTTTCCTGTTTGGTTGTAGATCCTAAAGATTCAAAAAGAGTGTATCGTCCCGGTTTTCAATTTAGTTATAGTGATGACGGTGGTTATTCTTTTGCAGATGGTGGAACTGCCGGTGGCTTTGGTGTTCACTCCGATCATCATGCATTATGGATCAATCCTCAATATACAAATCAAATGTATTTAGGAACGGATGGTGGTTTGTATATGAGTACAGACAGAGGAGCTTCATGGATTCATTTATCATCCCTGCCGGTTTCACAGTTTTATCATGTGGCATATGATTTTAAAGAGCCCTATAATGTGTATGGTGGTTTGCAGGATAATGGAAGCTGGTACGCACCAAGCCAAAGCGCTTTTGGAATAAAAAATGCTGACTGGAAATTTATTTATGGTGGGGATGGATTTTGGGTACAGCCTGATGGAGTTGATCCGGATATTGTTTATGCCGAATACCAGGGTGGTGAAATTGGAAGGGTAAATATTAAAGAAGGTACTTCTGTAAGTATTAAGCCACAACAGGCAACAGGTGAAGAGAAACTTCGGTTTAACTGGAATTCTCCAATAGTAGTTGGCGCAAAAAATAAAAAAAATCTTTATCTCGGTTCCCAGTATTTATATCGTTCAACAGACCAGGGACGTAACTGGGTTAGAATTTCTCCTGATTTAACTACCAATGATAAAAAGAAACAGGAGCAGGAAAAATCCGGTGGATTAAGTGCGGATAATACATCTGCAGAAAATCATTGTACCATTTTCACTATTGCTGAATCCCCATTAGATGATAACATCGTTTGGGTGGGAACCGATGATGGTAACCTGCAATACACAACTGACGGTGGAAAGACGTGGACGAATGTGGCTGCTAATTATGCCGCAACAGGAATTCCTGCTCAAACATGGGTGAGCAGTATTGAACCCGGCCATTTTGATAAGAACGTGGTGTATGTAACATTGGAGAATCATATGTATGGAGATCATAAAACTTATGTAGCCAAATCAACAGATATGGGTAAAACATTTACCCGTTTCACCAGCGATGAGTTTAATTCTTTTGCTCATAAAATAAAAGAGGATTTAGTTAATAAGAATTTACTTTTTCTTGGAACTGAGATGGGATTGTTTACTTCATTGGATGGTGGCGCCAAATGGTTCCGCATGAAAAATAATATTCCATGGAAAACATTAGTAAGAGATATTCAAATTCACCCGGTAACCAATGATTTGATTTTAGCAACACATGGCCGTGGTATCATCATAGTAGATAATATAACAGCCATACGTAACATGACAACAGATATTGCCAGTAAAGAAGTAAACATCTTTGAAGGTAAACCGGTAACATTAACCATGGGTAAATTACAAACGGCCGGTACTGCAGGTGACGGATGGTATGGTAACAACACTTCACAACAGGCGCAGATACGTTATTATTTTAAAGACCGCTTAAATGTGGGAGATGTAAAAGTGGAAGTGTATGATAAGGAAGGAAAATTAGTTCAGTCAATACCGGGCACCAAACGTAAAGGAATAAATGTAGTGTACTGGAATATGCGCAGCACTCCGCCAAAAGTTGCGAGTGGAGGAACTAAACCTGATTTCAGCGGATTCCTTGCGCCAATGGTTTTACCGGGCGACTACAGCATTAAAATTAAAGTAGGTGATAAAGTATACAACAGTAAAATGCAATTGACCGCTGATAACAATCCCGGCTTTACCATGGAAGACAGAAAAGTGCAATACGAAACGGCTATGCAATTGTATAATATGCATGAGGATTTAGCCAAAACGGTTGATGATATCACCAACAAACAAAAAGTATTAAAGGCAGATTTGGATAAAGCAAAAAGTCCTAAGGTGAAAAAACTCATCCAGGAATATGTTGATAAGCTGGAGGAACTGAGAGGAACTTTATTGCCAACCAAACAAAAATCAATCTTTGCGGATGAAAAACGTTTGAGAGAAGACATCAGCGATGTGTACCAGGCAGTATGTAACCAGGAAGTAAGACCATCCAATCTGCAAATTGAAAGGATTAATGGTTTGAAAGATGAGTTGAAAAAATCGAATGATAAAAACACAACTTTAACTGCACAATATGCTGAAAAAATAAAATCAGCGTTGGTTAAAGAGGGATTGGGAGATAAGAAACCTAAGGTGGAAACTAAATCAGGACAATAAGTTTTCTGTAATAAATTTTATAAAGGTGTTGACTTCTTTGTCAACACCTTTTGTTTTTTTGTAAATTGTCCATTCAATAAATAAAACATGAAGCGTAAATATTTTTTGCAGGTATTGATTGGCTTATTTGTCACAGCAACTGTATTTTCTCAATCAAACAATATAAAGGTTCAGGGTAATAAGACAATAATATCAAGAGACGGCGCACAATGGATAGTTGAATCTTTTGGAAATAGTATTATTAAAACAACCATTAAGTTTAAAAATGAAAATAACGGTGAACAAATATCAAATGCAGTTATAATAAAACCGGCAGCAGTTAAGCCTAAAGTTTCCAGAAATAATATTGCTTATAACAAAGCGCTGTCATTGACTGTATCTGCTTCGGGAATTATATACCAGCAGCAGCTCTCAGCAACAGCAATGGCCGTTAAAACTTTTTTCAGTAATGAAAATAAAGGGGTGATTTTTCAACTGAAAGAGGGTGAACAAATTTTTGGCGCCGGCGAAAGAGCTTTGCAGCAAAACAGGAGAGGATATCGTTTAAATCTTTATAATAATCCCTGGTATGGTTATGAATATGGGGCCGATAATCTTAACTATTCTGTTCCTTTTATCATCTCTTCAAACGGGTATGGGATATTTTTCGATAACCCTTCCAAAGGCTATTTTGATATTGGCAAAACAAATGCCAGGCAGCTAAAAGCAGGTTTTATAAGTGGTGAGTTAACTTATTACATCATTAATGGAAAAAATGCAGAAGAAATATTGCGGCATTATCATCAGCTGGTGGGTACACAATCTATTCCTGCCCGCTGGGTAATGGGGAATTTTATTTCTCGTTTTGGTTACCGCTCACAAGTACAGGCTGATTCTGTTGTAAAGAAAATGCTAGATGAAAAATTTCCCGCTGATGGGATTATACTTGATCTTTTTTGGTTTGGCGATAGTATTCAAAAAACATTGGGCAACCTTGATTGGGTAAATAAAGAAAAATGGCCCAACCCTAAAAAGATGATTGCTGACTGGAAAAAACAACATATCAAAACAGTTATCATCACCGAGCCATTCATATTAAAAAATACGAGGACTTATAATGAGTCTTTAAAATACCATGCCGTTGACAGTGCCGGCAAACCTTACACTTTAACAGATTTTTATTTTGGATATGGCGGTATCATAGATGTATTCAGGAAAGATGCACAGGAATGGTTTAAACAAGTTTACCGTGCACAAACCGCCAATGGTGTAAGTGGATGGTGGACGGATTTGGGTGAACCGGAAAAACATCCTTCCAATTTATACCACAACTTAAAAGATTTTGGTTTTAAGCGTTTGTTCAAAGCAGATGAAGTGCATAATATTTTTGGTCATTATTGGAACAAGATGTTATACGATTTTTATGCTAAGGAATATCCTAATACAAGATTATTTCATTTGAATCGTTCAGGATATGCCGGCAGCCCACGTTATAATATTTTTCCATGGACCGGTGATGTTAACCGCAACTGGAATGGGTTGAAAGCACAATTGCCTATTATTCTCGGTATGAGTTTGAGTGGCATTCCTTATATACATAGCGATGCAGGTGGTTTTACTACCACATACAATCGTGATGAAGAATTATACACCCGCTGGTTAGAGATGGCAGCATTTACTCCAATCTTTCGTCC
>JBLMVP010000348.1:0-2581 GCA_050256755.1 Sphingobacteriales bacterium
TTTTGCATTGGGTGGAAATTTTATAAACCCCTCCCCCGGCAACCGAAGCCGTTCTGCCTGCGGAAGGCAGGTTAAAAACTGAAGTTGAAGTTAAGATATACGGCTGAGATTTTTTCGTTCAGCCCGAACTACTGTTGATTTGATATACAGATAAGGATATATTCTTAAGCCAGAATAGCAGAATGCCCAATTATCCCCACAACTGTTTTTTAATAAAAATTAATGACCAGCTTATTTTATTCAATTCATTTGTTCGTGCTTAATATTAATTCCATATAGTAACCAGAAAATCCAGGTGATGGTAGTTATTATGGCAATGGTGTGCGGAAACCAAAATGCTGTAATGGCACAAAGAGTATAAAGAGCAAATGCAAAATATCCAAACTTACCGTTTTTGCGAATTTGAAGGGTTGCTTTTTCACTTTTACCTAATCGGTTTTTAAATGCTGTATGGGATATTAAAATCCAGCCAATTGCCTGAAGTGCAAGAACTGAATTATAAAGAATTACTGCGGGAGCAGCATGGTCAGTTAAAAGATATTCGCCCTGCAGGGAAGTTGGGAACGGAATAAAAACAACAGTGAGCAACAAAAATCCATTGGCATAAAGAAATGACCCGCATGATTTATTTAACAGTTTTAAATGGTGATGATGGTTAACCCAGGTTATAAGGATAACACCGAAACTTAAAAGAAAAGCAAATATAGAAGGAGCAATATGCTTAAGTGCAAGCCAGAATTCAACAGTGTTATTAATTTCTACTGTTGATGGGATTTTAATATCAATAATCAAAAGTGTTAAGGCTATTGCAAATACTCCATCGCAAAAAGCCTCCAGTCGGGAGTTGGGATTTGCTTCTGCCATATTCTATTAGTTGTTTGTTTAAAAATAACAAATAAGAATTGCATTATTATCCGGTATGTTGCAACTAAGGTTCAAGGCATTGCTGTTGATGGGGAATTTTATAAACCTGCCTGCCCGGTCATGGGTGTATTGTCCCCGGAGACGAAAGCCTGCCGATAGCTATCGGAAAAAATTATATTGAAGTTAGGAACTAAAAGCCTAATGGAATTACGTTAGCTGGAAATGGATTTTAACGGAAGCTTGCACTACAGAATGATATAGCGTTCCATAAGCGTACTATGAACCGTTGTTGCACAACGGTTATGGGAAAACGTTGTGAAATAGTGTTCGTGAGATGAGAATCATGGTATAAGAGAAAATGCTTATTGTAAATACAAAACCAATAATTTATATTTATGATCTTATCTTCTGCGTATCCGTTATACCTCTTGCATATTTTTCCTGCCCTGATAATTGAATATGATTGTTTTCAAAAGTTACTGTTTAAATTAATAAATACCGGGTAGCCGAAAACGGGATTTAAGAGTAGGCAAAAAAACTATCAATAATGGGAAAGATGAATTTACCAATGTTAGCTTATGTATTATGTATTGTTATTGGAGGATATATGATACTGTTTACAGCTGACGGAAAAATTATTAGAGTATGTATTGCATGTGGCTCCATGATCACCAATATTCTTGCAGTAATATCTATCCTTGTAGGAGCTATTGGCATTATTAAAGTTGCCGGTGCCAAAACCATTGCACAGAAATAAACTGAACATTGATTTTGAAAAATAAGATAGCTGCTTATCTGAAAAAGGCAGGCGGTTGCTGGCCAAAAATATAATTTTAGTTCTACCTTACAGCGCAGGTTATACCTGCGCTTTTTTTCATTTTGGCCTGCACCTGCTCATTACCACATTTCTATTTTAATTAATCCTATTATCTGCTAATCCCTGGCGTTGCTTTATAAATAACAGGCAGCATTTTCAACAATGCTTACACTTACAGGTGCTAATGTTTCACTGTCCAGCCCCGCTTGCAGCATAGCCAATGTTGAGTAGTTATAACTTATTTTGTTTTGTCTTCTGCAAACGTTGATAAAACTAATGCTCGTCTATTCTATAACTTTTATTTTTTGCAGCCATTTTTTTACTTCCTTTTCTGCCTCTTTTGCCTTTTCTCCTTTAATAGCAAAATATACGCCGTCTCTTTCCACTCCACCTGTGATTGAAAAGCCTTCTAAGCTTGTGCTGTTGGGACAAAGTTCTTTTAGAGCTTGGAAACCACTTCCCACTCCATAGCCTGCATTTGTATTGAAGGGAATTACTGTTTTGCGACTTAAATCATATTGATGCAAAAAACTTTTCATTGGTGGCGGCATTTGCATATCCCAGGTTGGAAAGCCAAGAAACACAATATCGTATTTCTCCATGCTGTCTATTTTTGTTTTTAATGGCGGTAAATAGTTTGTTTCATTTTCTTTTACTACCTGCTGCACCGTTTGCTGATAGTTTTCAGGATAAGGTTTCACCAGTTCAAGCGCTACCAATGTGCCACCAACATTACGCTGAATGATTTCCGCTATTGCCTTTGTGTTGTTAGTCCGTGACAAATACACAATCAATATTTTATCAGGGTTAATAATAGAGCCCACTTTGGCATTGTTATTCTTTGTTCCTGGTGGAGAACATGATGAAATTAAAAACGAAAACGCCAATAGTATTTGGATC
>JBLMVP010000349.1:0-18005 GCA_050256755.1 Sphingobacteriales bacterium
AAATTTGCTAAAAAGGTATGAATACTAGCCTCCTCAACTGGAAAGTACCCACTATTAACTTGTTCAACAGTTAGGCTATCTGTATAAAGAATTGGACTTTTAAAGTTCAGATTTAATAAAGCAACTCTTTGTGAATAAACTGATTCGCTTACCGAAGAAAATAGTATCATAAAGAATAAAATTTTCATAATCAATTTTTTTGAAAGTACTTAATAAATTATCTGCTGCTCGCAATCAGCAAATTCAAATCTGTATACTTTAAATCAAATCTTTGGCTGAGATGGAAATTGGTTAAAGCACCTTTAAACAAATAAATTCCATTGCGGATATTAATCTTATGCCAGAGTAAATTTTCCAGCCCGCCTTCATGTGCTATTTCCAGCAATAAGGGCATCAGTACATTACTGATAGCTTGTGAAGCCGTTCTCGCAAAACCGGAGGGAATATTAGGTACACAATAATGTACCACACCATATTTTAAAAAGATAGGATGTTCATGTGAAGTGAGCTCAGATGTTTCAAAACAGCCACCGCGGTCAATACTTACATCCACAATTACAGTACCCGGCCGCATGGCAGCAACCATTTCATCCGACACTACAATGGGTGTCCTTCCACCGCTGGATGACAATGCGCCAACCGCCACATCGCAGGTCTTTAATTGTTTAGCTAAAATTTTCGGCTCTAACACGGAAGTCCACATCCGTACACCAATATTATTCTGCACCCTTTTTAAACGATAGATATTATTATCAAACATTTTTACACTGGCTCCCATGGCCAATGCTGTACGGGCTGCATGTTCACCAACAATACCAGCACCTATAATAATAACTTTTGTTGGAGGAATACCGGATATACCACCCAGCAACACACCTTTGCCGCTATTGGCATTACTTAAATATTGTCCGGCAATCAGCATCACTGCGCTACCGGCAATTTCACTCATACTTCGCACAATAGGGTTATGGCCTGAATCATCTTTTAAATTTTCAAATGATAAAGCAGTAATTCTTTTCTCCATCATCTTCTGCAAAATCTCGGCCTTCATTACTGCCAGGTGAATAGGAGAAATAATGATTTGATTTGGTTTTAAAAATTCCAGCTCCCCTTCACTTACAGGAGCCGATTTAATAATCATATCACATTCAAAGACTTCTTTCTTGGTATAAGCAATCTTGGCTCCAGCATCACTGTATTCTTTATCATGGTAATTAGCGCCATCACCAGCTTTATATTCTACCACTACTCTATGTCCGTTACTTACCAGCACATTCACAGCTTCCGGAGTAAGTGTAACCCTGTTTTCGTTAAAGGATGTTTCTTTGGGAATACCAATTAATAGTTGAGCGCCTTTGGGTTTTATATCTAAGGTTTCTTCTAATGTTTCGTAAGTGAATCCGGGAGAAATAATCGGTTTTGATGATGCCATATGCAATCGTGTATGGTCTCCTCCAAAAGAAAGAGAGAATTACAGATAATTAATAAACGACAAATTACAAATTAAACAGGAAATATTGCTAAAAAGGACCTAACAATTCGGGTATAAGCCTTATCAATAATAATAGCAGGCATCATTAATTACTAATTCTGTCCTTAATAGTTAGGCATCTGGTTTTTTCATCCACTAATTCAATATAAACATGCACTGTTTCGGGTGGAAAAATACCCGGGGCTTTTTCGGGCCATTCTACTAAACAAATATCCCCGCTGTAAAGGCAATCTTCCACGCCTGCCCTTACTGCTTCTTCTTCTGAATCCAGCCGGTACAGATCGAGATGATAAATTGTTTTACCAGCGGCATCCCTGTATTCATTAATGATGGAAAAAGTAGGACTGCCAACTACATCTTTTACTCCTTTTGCTTCACATAAAGCATGCACTAATGTTGTTTTACCTGCACCCATAGGTCCATGCAGGGCAAAAACAACTGAGCCCTGTACATTTTGCCAGAACTTTGCTGCCGCTTCATCAATAGTTTGTAAAGTGTAGGTTACCTGCATGTTAATGGCTGCAAAGATATTGTTCCCTATTTAGTAAAATGTGCGTTTTTAGTCTTTGTAACTTTACATAAATCTAATAGAATGGATACAGTGAACTGGACAGTGGAAGGAATGACCTGCGGCAATTGTGCTCTCACCGTCAATAATTACCTGCAGAAAGAAGGGTTGAAAAATGTAAAAGTAAACCTGATTGGTGGTGATGTTTCTTTTGACACCAATGGAGAATTTTCCCCGCAAAAAATTATAAAAGGAATTGAAGGCTTAGGTTACCAAGTAGTAACTCCCAATATTCAAACCGAAGCAAAACCTAAAAAATTCTTCAGTAATCACCTTCAGCGGTTTTTATTTTGCTTACCCTTTACTGCTGTACTGGCTTTGCATATGCTGGATAAATGGTGGCATATACACTGGCTGATGAATCCATGGTTGCAGTTAATTATTTGTTTGCCAGTATATATTCTTGGAATGAGTTTTTTTGGAACAAGAGCTGTAAAAAGTATCCGTAACGGAATGCCTAATATGCATGTATTGATTGCACTTGGTGCAACTGCTGCTTTTATTTACAGTTTAACCGGAACATTACTCAATCTTGGTTCTGAATATCTTTTTTATGAAACCGCAGCCACCATTATCACTTTAGTTTTTTTAGGGGAATGGCTGGAGGATAAATCAGTCCAAACCACACAAAAAGCCTTAAAAGATCTAAGTAAGAGCCAGAAGATAATGGCGAATATGATTGCTTTTGATGATAACCGTAAAGAACTCATATTTTCTGTTGAAAATAAAAACCTGCATGTGGGTGATTTAATTTTGATAAAGAGTGGTGAACAGGTACCGATGGATTGCAAAATTTTATGGGGCGAAATTCATGTTAATGAATCACTACTTACAGGTGAAAGCAAGCCCGTTCATAAAAAAGCAAAAGACACCTTGATTGGCGGAAGCCTGGTGGTAGACGGAACGGTAAAAGCACAGGTTACGGCCGTTGGAAAAGATACTGTGTTATCAAATATTGTAAATCTTGTAAAACAGGCACAGGGAGAAAAACCACCCATTCAGCAATTAGCAGATAAGATAAGTGCAGTGTTTGTACCAGTAGTTATTGGTTTATCCGTATTAACCTTCTTACTCAACTATTTTGCTTTTGATATAAGCTTTACTCACTCCTTAATGCGGAGTATTGCAGTGCTGGTTATATCTTGTCCCTGTGCGATGGGATTAGCAACACCTGCTGCCATAGCCGTTGGATTAGGCAGGGCAACTAAAAACGGAATTCTTTTCCGTGATGCTAAAAGCCTGGAATTATTTAAAGACATCCGCAACGTGGTTTTTGATAAAACAGGAACGCTGACGAAGGGAGAGTTAAAAGTTGATAGTTGGCAGCTGGCAGTTGACGATATGAGTGAAATTGAATTTAAGCAAATAGTTTTTTCACTTGAAAAATTTTCCAATCATCCTATTGCCAAATGCATCACTAATGAATGGAAAGCAAGTGACGGATTAAGATGGAAAAAAATTGAAGAGCTAAAAGGGTTAGGAATAAAAGCAGAAGATAAAGATGGGAACATTTACCAGCTTGGTTCTTTCAAATTAGCTTCGGCTAAAACAAACGATGCTTCTCATACTGCTTATTTATTAAAGAATGATGTCTTGGTTGGGTGGATTGACGTGGCTGATGAAATAAGAACAGAGGCCAAACAGGTGGTGGATTATTTACACAGCAAAGGAATTAAAACTTATTTGCTGAGCGGTGATAGTTTTGAACGTTCTAAAAAGGTTGCCGGTACTTTAGGAATTGATACCGTAATTGCTGAACAAAGTCCTGAACAAAAACTAAGCTTTATTGAAAATTTGACAAAAGAAAATCCAACGGCAATGGTGGGTGATGGTATTAACGATGCTCCTGCTTTAGCCAAAGCCACAATTGGTATTTCTTTAAGTGATGCTGCACAATTAGCCATGCAAACTGCCCAGGTAGTGCTGATGAATAAAGGCATACAGCATCTTCCTTTATCATTAGGATTAGGCAAACATACTTTTATTACTATCAAACAAAATTTATTCTGGGCTTTCTTTTATAATATCATTGCCATACCAATTGCAGGAATTGGTTTACTATCTCCCGGTGTAGCTGCACTGGCAATGGGTTTCAGCGATGTAGTGCTCGCCGTAAATTCTGTAAGGCTTAATTTCAAAAGAGTAGTTTAATTTAGTTGTTTGAGTTCATACCTCATAGTTGATGGTTAGTAGTAATAAAACATTGATCAACTATGAACAATGAACTATTAATTATGAATCAAATTCATTCCATATTAAAACAATACTGGGGACACGATTTCTTCCGGCCCCTGCAGGAAGAAATCATCAATACTGTACTGGAAGAAAAAGATACCCTGGCGTTATTACCAACCGGCGGGGGTAAATCGATTTGTTTCCAGGTTCCTTCAATAGCAAAAGAAGGTTTGTGTTTGGTGATTAGTCCGTTGATTGCTTTAATGAAAGACCAGGTGGAAAACCTGCGCAAAAAAGGAATCACCTCCTTTGCTATTTATTCGGGCATGAGCAGAAAAGAAGTGATTAATACTTTAAAGATTGCAGGTAACAGTAACTGCAAATTTTTATATGTATCTCCTGAGCGACTAGAAACAAATCTTTTTAAAGAATATCTTCCTGCCCTGCATATAAACTTAATTGCAGTAGATGAAGCACATTGTATTTCGCAATGGGGATATGATTTTCGTCCGCCGTATTTACGGATTGCTGCATTAAGAGAAGAGTTGCCCGATGTACCTGTACTGGCATTAACTGCTTCCGCAACCAAAGAAGTACAGGATGATATCTGTGAAAAACTGAAGTTTGGCAAAACTCATCAGCGGTTTCAAAAATCATTTGAACGGCCTAATCTTTCTTACAGTGTTTTTCATGTGCCATCAAGGATTAATAAAGTAGTTGAAGTATTACAGAATGTTTCCGGCAGCAGCATAGTTTATTGTAAAAGCCGTAAAAGAACACAGGAAGTGGCAGATGCATTAAAATCATATTCAATTAATGCAGATTATTATCATGCAGGATTGAGCAATGATGCAAGGAATGATAAACAACAATCATGGATTCAAAATAAAACAAGAGTAATGGTTTGCACCAATGCTTTTGGGATGGGCATTGATAAACCGGATGTGAGAACAGTAATACATTATGATGTACCCGATTGTTTGGAAAACTATTACCAGGAAGCAGGCCGTGCGGGGAGAGATGAAAAAAAGGCATATGCTGTTTTAATTTATGAGGATAATGATTTAACTGAATTAGAGCAACAGGCAGCTATTCGTTTCCCCGGCATAGAAGAAATTAGAAAAGTGTACCAGTGTCTTGTCAATTATTTACAAATTCCTTCAAATGGTGGTGAAGGAATTTATTTAGATTTTGACATGAATGATTTTATCAAAAACTTCAAATTAAATATTCACACAGTTATACATTCATTAAAAGCACTGGAGCAGGAAGAAATCATTTCTTTTAACGAACAGATATTTCTTCCCGGCAGGGTGCAGTTTACCTGCGATAAAGATTATTTGAAACAAATTGAAGAAACCAATACCCTGTTAGATATCACCATTAAAGGCCTTCTTCGTTCCTACGAGGGGATATTTGATAATTCAGTTATTATTTCAGAAAAACAACTGGCCCGTTTTATTAACCAAACAGATGACCAGGTAAAAAAGGATTTGCAGGTATTACAGCAATTAGGTGTACTTCATTATCAGTCGCAAAAAGATACACCTCAAATTCTATTTCTTCAGCCAAGAATAAAAGTAGAAGATCTTACCATTAATGAAATGCTGTATAAAAAAAGAAAAGAACGCTATGCTGCCCGTACAAAAATCATGATTCAGTATGTAAAAGAAACTGCTGCCTGCAGAAGCAAATTTATTGCCGCTTATTTTAATGATGTAAGCAGTAGAGACTGCAGCATTTGCGATAACTGTCTTCATCAAAAGAAAATTGTTTTAACTGCTGAAGAAATGGATACTATTTCAAAAAAAATCATCACGCATCTCCATAAAGGAGAAACTGAAGTAAAAGAATTATTGCCGCAGCTAAAAGGCATCAATAAAGAAAAATCCTGGAAAGTAATTAATCATCTTGTTGCAGAAGAGAAATTGGTAATGGGCAGGCAGGGGAAAATAAGAATTAAATAAAATCGCTCTATTTATCCCCGCAGATATTCCCCGCTAATTAAAATTTTATTTTACCATTCTTTTTTTACTAAATTTAAAATCGATTTACATTCTTTGATGATTCATGATAAATCAGTTCCCAATCCGTCTTTCACAAGTTCTCTCTAACCTTCACGAAAAGCATTTGTAATGCTGGTTAACATCAAAACAAATCAGTTAAAAAATTATTATCAATTCATCAATAAAATAAGAACGATGGCAAAACCAAATAATCATGATTTAATCCCAAAAAGAAAGGATGCATTTAATGCATTAAAAATCGACCCCAAAGACAGGGTTATCCTTGCACTGGATGGCGGGGGAATGCGGGGAATATTAACCATACAGCTTTTGAAGAAACTGGAAGAAGTGGCGGGCATTCCCTGTTACGAATTATTTGATATGGTGGCAGGTACTTCAACCGGAGGTATTATTGCCGGATTGATAGTAAAAGGACTTACTGCACAACAAATTGAAGAAAAATATAAAGACCTTATTGATAAGGTATTTCAACATAGACCATTGGGTAACCGTTTTATTAACCCTCCTCAATTTAGCAAAAAAATTTACCGGGAATTATTGAAGGATATTATTGGCGCTACAACTACACTTGAGGAAGCATGTATGGTACACGATCTGGATTTGATGATCACTTCAAGGGATATGTCAGCTGCTGAGGAAACATTTTTTACCTGTTTTAAACAAAAAGATGGTAAAAACTATCATGGCACCTATAAAAAAGTTTTGCTGAGAGCCGTAATGGAATCAACCATGTCTGCACCCACTTATTTTTATCCACTGGAACGATTTGTTGATGGAGGTGTTACAACGCATAACAATCCAAGCCTTGGCGCTTTTATTGAAGCAGTAACCTACAGCACACCTAAAAAAGATGATGGATCCCGGGATCCATCAGAATATAAAACTCCCAATGTTACAGTATACAGTTTTGGTACAGGAGCTACCCAACGTTTTATTAAACCGGAAAAAACACTTGACCCGGAAGGAAGTGATATTAAATTCTGGCTTGACTGGTTAATAAATGAAACAAGTGAAGATGCCAGTAATGTACAGGAAAATACTTTCCGTTCTTTAATGATCCAAGATTCTGTTGTTTATAAAAGATTCCAGATATCACTTGACCCAACAGCATTAAAAAAACTGAATAATTCAGGTGAACTGGATATAGAAATTTATAAAACTAAATGGCTATGGGATTTGGATGAACATCATTTGGGCAATATTGATATGGCGGATATGACTCATTTTAAATTAATGAAGATTATAGGTGAACAAATGGCTGATTATATAATGAAACACGGAGGTGCTTTTACAAGAGATTTGGCAATAGACGGCAAAGATGAGCTGGTAACTTTTTCGGGAGACGTGGAAAGAATAAAAAAGCAAATGAGTGACCCCGGCTGGCTGGATGGTTTCCAGGCGTAATCACATTATCAAATCATGCCCTTATCAAAAATTGAAAGTATAGGCTTGTTCCTTTTTTGAATTCAACCATTTCTTAGATGGTTTACTTTTTATTTTCTTGTCTTGATAAATCAATTTTTTATTGAAGAAAATTTGTATCTTATATTCACTTTCCTGTTAATTTTTACCACGAAAAGCAACTTTTTAAATCCCTACCCGGAAATTATTCTTCACTAAAAACTCCCAGGTTATGAAAAAGGTTTTAGCAATCTTTTGCCTGCTCGCTATTTGTTTTTTAGCAAATGCACAGTTTAAGAATATACTCAATAAGGCCAAAGAAAAAATTAAATCCAAAACAGAAGAGAAAAAGGACAAGACTCCAAAAGATTCTACTGTTACCAGTAAAAACGAAGGGCAGCAAACGGCGCCTGCTTCCATAAAAACTTATAGCAAATATGATTTTGTACCTGGAGAAAGAATCATCTGGTTTGAAGATTTTGCCCCAGACGCAGTTGGTGATCTTCCTGATAAATGGAACACAAATGGTGCAGGTGAAACTGTTACTCTGGAAGGGAAAACCGGGCATTGGTTCATGCTAACCCAGAAAGGTTTTTATATGCCCGACGGTGTTGATTCATTACCGGAAAATTTCACGCTGGAATATGATATGTTAATCGACCGGCCGGTACACTCATGGGGAATATTTTCAGCGCTTGCCGAATTGAAAAACCGTAATAAACCAGAAGAATGGCAATCAGCCAATAATTCTTTTTCATTGAATATACTTCCCGGTGGTGAAGGCGTCGGCACATGCAGTTATAACAGGAGAAAAATGGGTGAAGGAGAAGCAGGAACAAATACACAAATCACCTATTTCAAAGATATAAGCAAGCCGGTTCATGTTGCATTTTGGCGTCAAAAGGAAAGGTTGCGTGTTTATCTAAACGAAGATAAAGTATGGGATGTTCCAAAAGCAATTGTACCTGAAGCCAAACTCAATTCACTTATTTTCTTTATACAGTTAACGGATGGCAACTGGCATTTTTTAATAGGGAACCTGCGACTCGCCGTTGGCGCCCCCGATACACGAAATAAAATATTGAATCAAAACAAATGGGTAACTCATGGAATTTTATTTGATGTGAACAGCGACAATATAAAACCTGAGTCTTATGGCACATTAAAAGAAATGGCCAATGTGCTGAAAGAAAATCCCGATTTAAAAGTAAAAATTGTTGGTCATACTGATGCAGACGGTAAAGAGGATGCCAATCTTGATCTTTCCAAACGCAGAGCAGCAGCCGTAAAAGAAGCATTGGCAAAAGAATTTGGTATTGATGAAAGCCGGATGGAAACGGATGGGAAAGGTAAAAGTGAACCGATTGATAAAAATGATAATCCTGCAGGTAAAGCGAATAATCGCAGAGTTGAGTTTATAAAGATCTAATTCTAAAAACTTTCAGCTATGCGTATTATGCTTTTTTTCCTGTTCATTGCACTCATATCCAAACCTGTTTTTTGCCAGGTTCCGTCTAAAACAGAAATGCAGAACCAGATGGCAAGGGCAATAAAGGAATTAAATACCCAGATAGCTGATTTGGAGAAACAAATTACTGAAGCTAAAAAGAATAAAGAAGATGACACAACTATTAAACAACTGGAAGATCAATTAAAGTTACTCAAAAAACAGGTGGAGATGATGGGTGGAGTAAGTAAAGGGATTTCGAATATTTCTGATAAAACTTTTAAGCAGGCTGCTGAAAATAAAAATTCAGAAATACCAAAAAGAGATATAACAAGAATTAACACACTCCCTAAAAAGATCCTAAACGATAATGAACTCTTCTCTTTCATGAAGAAAACAACACTGGAGGTTGAAGGTAAGCTGGAGACTGAAGAGAAAAAATTAGGTATACAATTATATGATTCGCTGATTAGCAGAAAGTATTCACCACATGCACTTGGCCAATATGCATTTGCATGTATGGCAAGCGGTTATCCGGAAATGGGACTTTATATTTATGGAAAGGCTTGCCTGGCAGATATGACAGATGCAGATAACCTGAATAATTATGCTGCCTGTCTTACAATGGCAGGTGGTGAACAGTATTCATTACCTATACTGGAAAATCTCAATAGTAAATATCACTTCAATAGTACTATCCTCAATAACATTGGCCAGGCATGGTTTGGCTTAGGTGATATGAACAATGCCAAACTTTATCTTGACAGCACTGTAAAAATTTACAGCCTGCATTCAGAAGCAAACCAAACCCTCTGTCTTATCCAGGAATCTGAAGGAAATACTGAACAAGCAATTGAGTCGCTGGAAAAGTCAATGGAATCAGCATACAGTAATGAAAAAAAGTCCAGGCTTGAAAAATTGGGTGTTAAAGATGTATGCAAACATTTGACCCCTAAATACACTCATCCTATTGATCCGCTGGGTGTTTATAAATACATCAATATGATCCCGCCAATTCCCCTCAATTTAAATGAAGTTGAATCATATCATGATCAATGGGCATCTTTTAGAGAAGCTATTGGTATCCAAATTGATAAACTAACGCCACAGATTGCCAATCTTGAAAACATGGAAAAAGATTGGTTCAGTAAATGGGGTAATAAAGCTGTAAGTCCTTTAAAAAAACAGGCATTACTAAGACCTTATGCAAATCCTGTTTACTACACTGCCAACTGTAAATTCCTTGATTATTTAAGTTCCGAAGAGCCGGCAATGAAAAAGCTTGCCGAACATTATTCAAATGCAGTTCTAATAACAGATTCTTTGATCGGGTTTTTTCAATCAAAAGCAGCAAAAGTAGAAAAATGCAGCGCCAAGAATGCTATAAATAATGAACTTATTTCAATTATTAATCCAATTTGGCAGGACTATAAGTTAGAATTCCTGAAACTTAAAAAAAGATTTTTTAACGATGCCCTCATTCATCAAATGTATTCACGACCATTACCTCCAAACTTGTGGGAAATGGAACTTACAAAATATAAAATTGATTTTTTGTCTGAATTACGTGGAATATCTTTTGTTGAAATTCTCCCTTGTATAGAAGAAGGAAAGACAGAGGAGGATATAATGCCAATGCAATTGCCAGACTTTGATGACTTGCATTGTAATTATGTAACCGATATCTGGATACCCGGGTGGAGATACACGATTAAATGTAACAAGATGACAACAGAGTGTGACCTTGTAATAATCAGGGGAAATATGGAAGAAAATTTAAGGACAGGTAAAATAATAAAAGGACATGCAGACATTGGCGTATCAAAAAGCTTGGGAACAAAACATGTAGGGCCTGTATCGGCTGAGGTGAAATTAGAAGCGGGTGTTTTTGTAGAATGGGGTAATGATGGAGTTTCTGACGTTGGCGGTTCTGCAGGAATAAAATCTGAATTAGGTTTTACAACTCCACATGAAATGGAAGAAATGATTGAAGTACATACAGAAAAAGCAGGAAAGATAGCATTTGGAAGTTATCCCTCTGTCGATGTATTAAGTGCTGAAGTAAAAATAGGTGTTACGTCAGGTTTCCATTCTGAAATGAAAGGGTTATTGATGGGGCATCATTAAGTATGTTCAAATTTTTGTTCTGCAAAAAATTTAGAAAATGAAAAAGCAAATCATCATCTGTTTATTCTTTTTCATCGATTACCATTCCTGGTCTCAGTTGCGTATTATCACCTCTGTGCCCTGCAAAGACACAACTATCTTAAATATTACCGGGCGGTGGGTTAAAGACAGGGATGTCATCTATAATGAAACACTGAAATTTACAAAAGAACAGCAACAGGAAGTTAACAGGAGAATTGATGCTTTGCATATATTATTTCAGGAAGCATATCCAAAAGCAATGGGTGCAGATGCACTGTGGCGCAGGTTTATGACTCATTCGTTATTTGGGCCTGAGTATAATTATATAGTTCGTGCAAACGAAAAACCAAAATTGGAAATAAAAAAAGGAATGACGGTTTGCAGTTATAATTATAAATGTGAAATTTACCCGTATAACTGTTCAAATACATCTCAGAAAAGTGAAGCTATTGCCTCCTATCCGGGTGAAACAGGAAGCTATATTATAATTTATGCAAATGAATTAAATCCGTTACATGACCGAAAATATTCAGAGGATACTATGACCATAAATGGCTTGCCTGTTTATATGCGGCGTCCGGTAAAAGAAATGTGGAAGGGTTATGAAATACTTACAGATGAGGGTGGTTCATCTACACGATATGTATTAATCCACCGAAAAGGAATCTTACCTTATATACCTGTTACCCGGAAGGAATACCTTGATTACTGTTTGAGTTCTATCACCCGGTTTTATAATAAATGGATTGCTGATTTAGAATTATACCAACCAGATAAGGAACAAAGAAAAGAACAGACTGATGCAGCCATTAAACAAAAAAATGGCGAGTTGAAACGCTTCCGGGATGAATTGGAAAAAACAACAAAAGCTAACCAGCTCGATTCTCCTGCCATTGCTTTTTCAACAACTCCCATCATAGGTACCCCTATTTTTCAAACGGAAGCGGAAGGTGGTAAAATGCTGATAACTGAAAACCCTGCCTATATCCGGAAAGACTTACCTAAATATATACCACAATTATTTGTTTTATATTGGAATTGGATGAATGACAAACCGAGCCATCATTTTATGGAAATGCTGGAGGCAAATTTCCCGATTGAAAAATTGCAGGCAATGATTGATAAGTAAATAAATTGAGTCTAATGAAAGATTACAAAATCATTCCATTTCTACTTATCATTTCCGTTTTTCTTTTAGGTGCTGTTAAAGAAAAGGGAAAAGTACCAGGCATTAATGTAACAGAAGAGAGGCACATTAAAAGCTATGTATTCAATGATAACAATTACCCCGGAAATAGTAACAATCTCACAGAGTACGAAGTCAGGATAACTCACATCGGATATATGATACTTTATGGAAGCCTTGAAGACTGCCAGATTCGAAAGGATGGTAATGTCGAACTCCACGGAATGTTATCGGGTAACGAAAATGTGGGTCCGGATGATCCAATACTTTATACAGGCGTTCTCCAACTATCTATTGACATGGATATATGCAGCGCAATGCGGGTAAATGGCGAAGACAAACTGTGCAGCATGACCGTAAAGGGTTCGGGGCCCGTGAAGACCGAATTGGAAATAGACAGTTCAGCCGGATATGGTTATATCAAAATCAAATACGATACAGCACTCGGTAAATTTCAACGATCAGTGGTTGGCACATGCGACCATAAACAGTTAGTTGAGGAGGAGAATATGGTACCAAATGAAAGCATTGCGTCTATATTCAACGGCAGAGAATTGCGGATGCTTACAAACAGAACGCTTCGAGTTGGACGAAGATATGTTGAAAGAGCAGATGACAATGAAACGGTAATAGAAGTATTGCGGGTGATAAGAAAATAGTTCAGAAAAAAAGAGATGGAGTGGATAGGTTTTTAAAGCCCCCTGCTCCAAATGGCCCGGGCGGCAGTAAACTAATTACAAAAGCAGCAGAATATTTGAGAGAAGCTTAAATAACCTTTTAGTCCTTTTACTTTTTATACAATTTATTTTTAAACAAATAGCTTGCCGTTTGATAATAAGCCACTGCTTCTTTAACCAATGTATCTTCCAAAGGAATTTTTTTGGAAGAGCCATCATTGAAATTAACTGAAAACATTTCCACCTTTTTTACAGGAGAAAGTATTACCATTTTATTATTCTTTACATAGGCGATCAACTGATAGGTACAAAGAAAAATTCTTTCTTTACCCGGTTCCAGTTTATTGATATCGGCACCCATAAATTTATTATTATAGGATGTATGTAACAATCCCAGTAAAGTTGGAGCCAAATCAATTTGTGCAGTTAACCTGTTTTCAATTTTCGGCTGAATAAAAGAAGGAGAATAAATTAAACAGGGAATATGATAGTTGTTCACCGGTATCTCTGTTTTACCGGCAACTTTAGCACAATGATCTGCTACAACAATAAACACTGTATTATTGAACCATGGCCTTTGTTTAGCTTCATTCAAAAATTTTCCTATACAATAATCAGTGTACTTTACTGCACCTTCCCTGCTTTGTTCATCAGGATTTCTGTCAATCCTTCCTTTAGGAAAAGTATAGGGCCGGTGATTAGAAACCGTCATTATATGATTGAAAAATAATTTACCTCCGTTATAACTTTTATCCATCTCCCCTATTGCCTTTGTAAACAAGTCTTCGTCAGCTACGCCCCAGGCTGTTTCATGATGAATAGAATCTTTGGAAATATCAGCCTTATCTATAACCTGGTAACTATTATGCCCAAAGAAATAACCCATATTATCAAAGAAACTGTTACCCCCGTAAATAAATTTTACATCATATCCCTTATGTTTAAATACACTGCCTATTGAAAACAGATCTTCATTATTGGGACGGCGAACAATTGCCTGCCCCGGTGTAGGTGGTAACGCCAATGACAATGCTTCCAGACCTTTTACCGTTCTTGTTCCAGAGGCATAAAAGTTAGAAAAGAATAAACTGTGTGGAATTAATGAATCCAAAACCGGGGTTATATTTTGTGTGTCTCCAAAAAACTTCATAAAACTGCCGCTTAAACTTTCTACACTAATCAGCACTACATTCATTTTTCTTTCTGTGCTATCGGGGATCACCTTTCTTTCAATGGCAAAAGAAGAATCATTAATAAATTGCTCACCGGGCTGCAATATCATTTCTTTTATTTTTTTAAAAGCCTCCCCGTCTTTTTCTGTTATATAAAATTTATTATAGTCTAATTCATTGTTCCAGAATGCAGCGCCAAATTCATACAAACCGTTTCCTGCCAGTTCTTTTACATAGTTATTTGCTGAAAAATTTTTTAAAGAATTATTTATTAAAAACCAGCTGGCAGCCGGGATAATTAATAAAAAAAGAGCAATGGGTGTTCTTTTAATAAATCTTATCTGTGATTGTTGTGATAATTTTATATTTTTTCTTTTATACCATACCAGCAATAACGCTATAACAAACAGGGCAACTAATAAATAGGGCAGGATTGGATAAGATTGCTGAATGTTACCGATTACTTCGGTGGTGTATACCAAATAATCAACAGCAATAAAATTATACCGCACATTAAACTCGTCCCAAAAAAACCATTCTGCTGAAGCATTAAACAGCAGCAGAAAAAAAGCAAAGCCCACTATGCCGTATAAGATGAAGCGGTGCCATCGCTTTGTATAAATAATTTTTGGCATTAACCAGCAGTATAAAACCAGCGGGATAGCGGCATAAAAACCAACTACCAAATCATAAAACAATCCAACAACAAAAATTAAAATCCAGTTTAATGGATTCCAATCAAGATTAGGAACAGACCGGATTATCAACAGCAATCTTGTAATAAAACTAACCAGGCATAACATTACAATCAGTACGGCAACAGGACCAAAACGGCTACTATACGCTTTATGTAAAAATCTTTTTACCATATTCAATTGTTCATAAGAAAACAAATTTACTCTTATACAGTAAGGTTTGAGAATTTTTATTAAAATCCGCTAAGAGAAGTGTTGATGCTTTTTTTATTTTTATGCTTGTCAGTAATAATTTTTCCGGAGAGATACCCCAAGCCGATACCAATGGGATAATCACTTGCCCAGTGAACACCGTTATTAATCATAGCAAAACTGGTAAGTACCATTAAAGAGTAACCTACCGGCTTTATCCATTTCTTTTCAGGATAGTTATTGGCAAGAATGGTTATAGTGGCCATCATAGTAGCCAAATGTCCCGAAGGAAATGCATCGTAAAATGGTTTGTTATTATAAAATGATGATAAGGATGGAAACGGCCTCCATGTCCCATTACGTCTGCTGGCAACAAGCGGGTTTTCTCTCCCGCTAATCCATTTGGTTAATTGGGTAGTAAGCCCAAGTGTTATATATGACTCTGCGATATCACTAGCTGTTTGTGATGAGCGATAATTGTGTTTAATTTTTCCATGTATAAACAAACCACCAGCAATTAATAAACTTGGCATTCCCTGGCCAATTAAATAAAGTGCCGTATTTAAATTTTCCGGAGTTTTGAGCAATACTGTTTCTTTACTTCCCGTTTTAATACTCCATATGATATGATTTTTCTCTTCCGGATGCAGGTTAATGTTATCTGAAAATTTTCTTACTCCGTCATAAATGGGCTGGTCAATTGCAACAAGCAATACAGTAGAACCAATTACTAAAGCTGTAGATTTAAGGCTTTTCTTTTGAAAGGGTTTTTTTACCAGTTGTACCAATTCGCCGGGAACATTAGTAATGAAAGAAAATGGTTTAGGCTTATTGAAAGAAATAATTGTGCTATCCCCTTGTGCATACGATTTATCAAAGCTTATACAGAATAAGCAAATAACAGCAATTCTAAAGGTCATTACAACATTTGCCCGAGAAACTATTTGATTGAAATCTTTATAAAAAATAATATCCTCCTGTTATTACATTAATAAACATAAACTCACTTTCACTTTACAGCCACCCGCTTTTTTTCCTGCTGCTTCTTCCACCCAAACCCAATGCTCCTAACAAGCTTCTTGTAATTACACTCGCAGCAGTTCTTCCAGCTTGTCTCACCACAGGATTATCAAAAAACCCTTTTTCTTTAGAAGCTTTCTTATCGTCTTCCTTTTGTTCGTCGGCTTGCTTTTGTTTTTCTGCTGCTTCGTTGAGTTTATCTGTCAATATTTCATAAGCACTTTTTTCATCAACAATTTCATCATATTTTCTTACCAATTTTGATTTGCTAACCAGTCCTTCAATTTCACTGTCGCTTAAAATATCCATACGGCTTCTTGGCGGAACAACCATGGTATGCACCAATGGCGTTGGAATTCCTTTTTCGTTCAGCATCGTAATAAAAGCTTCTCCTATTCCTAACTGAGTAAGCAATTCATCCACATCATAATATTCGGTCTCCGGGTAATTTTGTGCGGCTTCTTTAATTGTTTTTCTGTCGGCAGCAGTAAATGCTCTTAACGCATGCTGTACTTTTAAACCTAATTGTGCTAACACACTCGCAGGTATATCCTGCGGGTTTTGTGTACAGAAAAAAATACCCACACCTTTTGAACGAATCAATTTTATCACCGTTTCAATTTGCTGCAATAAGGCGCTGGTTGCTTCCTGGAATACCAAATGTGCTTCATCAATAAATAAAACCAGTTTAGGTTTATCTAAATCTCCTGCTTCGGGTAAAGTAGCATATAATTCAGCCAAGAGCTGCAACATGAAAGTGGAAAAGAGTTTTGGGCGGTTCTGCATATCCATTACCCGCAAAATATTTATCACTCCCCTTCCATCATCTGCAATACGCATCAGGTCACCTACTTCAAAAGATGGTTCACCAAAAAATATATCTGCCCCCTGTTGTTGCAGTTCCACTACTTTACGTAACACCGTTCCGGTAGAAGTACTGGCTATCTTCCCATATTCCTTTTCAATCTCTACTTTTCCTTCGTTACTTACATATTGCAATACTTTGATGAAATCTTTTAAATCAAGCAATGGCATTTTATTGTCATCGCAATATTTAAAAATGATAGCCACCAACCCTTCCTGTGTATCATTTAAGCCAAGAATTTTTGAAATAAGTATAGGACCAAACTCACTTACTGTGGCCCTCATCCTTGCACCCTTCTGCTCGCTCAACGACAATAATTCGACGGGGAAACCGGTTGGTTTATATTCTCCGCCAATTTTTGAAAGCCTGTCTTTTATTTTATCATTTTCTGCACCCGCTTCTGCAATTCCACTTAAGTCCCCTTTTATATCCATCATCAATACCGGAACACTGGCATCACTTAATCCTTCAGCCAGCACCTGTAATGTTTTTGTTTTACCAGTACCCGTAGCACCTGCAATTAAACCATGACGGTTCATTGTTTTTAATGGAAGAAAAATATCGCTTCCCCGTATTACTTCACCTGAAAACACAGCCGTTCCTATACGAAAGTTTTCGCCTTTGAATGTATAGCCATCTTTTACCAGTTGAATAAATGTGCTTTTGCCAGCAGCCATAATAAAGATTTGTTCTGAAAGTTAAGTAAATCGTTATGGATGAAATAAAAAAAGCAGTGCCATAACACTGCTTTAGTAAAATATTTTCATTAAAAGTCCTCTTCCCGTTCCAGCATCAGGATAACACTTTGCGGAACAATAAAATATTTATCGCCTTCATACATCACTTCGGTTGCACCGCTCAGTAAGAAGACGGCCAAATCGCCTTCTTTTGCCTGTAGAGGAACATACTTCGCCAGATCTTCTTCATTCTTCCAGGGCTC